>JAEYPG010000753.1 GCA_023410975.1 Pseudomonadota bacterium | reverse complement strand
CTGCTGGACAACCGTACCGGCGACGCGCGGCTGCGCGCCGGCCTGCCCGCGGGCTGGCGCGTCGGCGACAAGACCGGCAGCGGCGACTTCGGCACCGCCAACGACGTGGCGGTGATCTGGCCGCCCGGCCGCGCCGCCGTGATCGCCAGCGTCTACATCACACAGACCGAAGCGTCCTTCGAGGAACGCAACGCGGCGATCGCCGACGTCGCCAGGCAGCTGCCGGAAGTGCTCGGGGGCTGATTCTTTTGTGAACCAGTCCGGCGCCGCCTCAGCCCTGGTCGCCGAAGTCCAGCAGCACCTTGCAGCTCTCGCGCGGGCGGTGCTCGGCCAGCTCGAAGGCGCCCTTGACGTCGCGGAAGTCCACCTGGTGCGTGACGATGTGGCCCGGGTTGACCAGCCCGCGCGAGATCCAGTCGATCACGGTCGGAAACATGGCGCAGTTCAGGCGCGAGGCGTGCAGCGACAGCTCCTTCTTGGTCAGCTCCTGCTGCGAGATGGCCGAGGGCACCGAGGAAAAGCCCAGGATGCCGATGCGCCCCGCCGGCGCCGCGATGCGCACCGCCTCTTCCAGGATGGCCGGGTGGCACACGGCGTCGAAGATCAGCGTCGGGCCGCCCTCAACGCCGCGCCGCTTCAGCGCCTCCTCGATGGGCTCGCGCGAGGTGTTGATGGTCTCGTCCTCCGCGGCGCCGCAGCCGCGCGCCAGCGCCAGGCGCTCGTCCACGTGGTCGGTGACGAAGGCGCGGATGCCGTAGACCTTCTTGAGCACCTGCACCAGGTTCAGCCCCACCGGGCCGGCGCCGTAGACCAGCGCCACGTCCTCCGGCAGCACGCCGGTGCGGTGCGTGACGTTGGCCGCCACGGCGAAGGGCTCGATCACCGAGGCGCTGGCCAGCGCCAAGCCTTGCGGAATGACGTGGGCGTTCTGCTGCGGCACCACGGCGTACTCGCTGAAGCCGCCGTCGCGGTGCACGCCGATCACCTGCAGCTTGCCGCAGACGTTCTGGCGCCCGACGCGGCAGGCGTAGCACTGGCCGCAGCTGATGACGGGGTCGATGGCCACCGTCTCGCCGATGCGCGCCGGGTTGACGCCGGCGCCCACGGCGTCGATGCGGCCGACGAACTCGTGGCCGATGACGCGCGGGTAGGCCACGAAGGGGTTCTTGCCGTGGAAGATGTGCAGGTCCGAGCCGCAGATGCCCGCGTAGCGCACGCGCACCCGCACCTCGCCCGCGGCGGCTTCGGGCGTGGGCCGCTCGCACACGGCCATGCTGTTCGGCTGGTCGACGACGATGCTCAACATGGTCAGGGATTCCTGTCAGGGGTAAGGAAGAGGCCGGCGCTGGGTCACCAGTTCCACATCGAGCCGTCGCGCAGCCGCGCCACGGGCAGGTAGGCGCGCTCGTAGGGGTACTTCGCGGCCAGGGTTTCGTCGATGTCCACGCCCAGGCCCGGCACCTCATCCATCACCAGGCAGCCGTCCTCGAAGCGGTAGCTGTGCGGGAACACCTCGTCGGTGAGCGCGTCGTGCGGCATCAGCTCCTGGATGCCGAAGTTCGGCGCCCACAACCCGAAGTTCACGGCCGCGGCCATGCACACCGGCGAGAGGTCCGTCGCGCCATGGAAGCCGGTGCGCACCTGGTACATCGCAGCGTAGTCGGCGATGCGGCGCACGTGCGTGATGCCGCCGGCGTGCACGATGGTGGCGCGGATGTAGTCCACCAACTGCTCGCGGATCAGGTCCTTGCAGTCCCAGATCGAGTTGAACACCTCGCCCACGGCCAGCGGCGTGGTGGTGTGCTGGCGGATGAGGCGGAAGCTCTCCTGGTTCTCCGCGGGCGTCGCGTCCTCGATCCAGAACAGCCGGTAGGGCTCCAGGTCCTTACCCAGGCGGCCGGCCTCGATGGGCGTGAGGCGGTGGTGCGCGTCGTGCAGCAGGTGCGGCTCGAAGCCCACGGCCTCGCGCACCTTGCGGAACAGCTCCGGCGTGTGGCGCAGGTACAGCGCCGTGTCCCAGGCCTCCTCGATGGGCAGGCCCTTCTGCGCCGGCTCGTACTGACCCGCGGCCTTGCCCACGCCATAGACCTTCTCCAGCCCCGGCACGCCCGACTGCACGCGGATGGCCTTGTAGCCCTGTTCGATGTGGCGCTGCACCTCCTCGACGGCCTCGGCATGGTCGCGCCCGGTGGCGTGGCCGTAGACCATCAGCCCCTCCCGGCTCTTGCCGCCGAGCAGCCGGTACACCGGCATGCCGGCGAGCTTGCCCAGGATGTCCCACAGCGCCATGTCGATGGCGGCGATGGCCGTCATCGTCACCGGCCCCCGCCGCCAGTACGCGCCGCGGTACAGGTACTGCCAGATGTCCTCGATGTTGCGCGGGTCGCGCCCCACCAGGCAGGGAAACACGTGGTCCTCCAGGTAGGACTTCACGGCCAGCTCGCGCCCATTGAGCGTGGCGTCGCCCAGCCCGTACACCCCTTCGTCGGTCACGATCTTGACCGTCACGAAATTCCTGCCCGGGCAGGTGACGATGGTCTGCAGCCCTTCGATCTTCACTGGCGTCACTCGGGTTGATCAGTCGATGAAAAAGTCCGGTGTGCGCTCGCGCACCGCCTGCAGGTGGCCGCCGACGCGGTCGATGTGGCCCGCCACCGTGGCGCCCAGCCGCGCCATGTCGCGCGCGGCGATCTGCGCCAGGATCTGCTCGTGCTCGGCCAGCGCGCGGCGGGCGTGGTCGGTGACGTTGTCCAGCAGCAGCCAGCGCACGCGGTCGAACTGCCGCTTCATAGGCTGCAGCATCGCCCACACGTGCGGGCGGCCCGCGAACTCGAACAGCCGCCGGTGCATCAGCTCGTCCAGGCGGAAGAACTCGTCCACCTGGCCCTCGGCCACCGCGCGGCGCTGCGCGTCCACGATGCCGGCGAACTCGTCGAGCTGCGCCGGCGTGATGGTGGTCGCCAGCTGCACGTGGTTGGCGCACTCCAGCGTGCTGCGCGCGAAGCGCGCCTCCTCCAGCAGTGGCACGGGAATGGGCGCCACCAGCGTGCCCACCTTCCGGTAGATCAGGACGAGCTGCTCCTCGGCCAGCTGCGCCAGCGCCTCGCGCACCGGCGTGCGGCTCACCTCCAGCGTGGTGGCGATGGTCGCCTCCGACAGCCCGGTGCGCGGGCGCAGCGTGCCGCGCACGATCGCGTCGCGCAGGTGCTGGTGCACCTGCTGCGTGTAGGAGCGCTCCGGGTCCAGCCGGAAGCCGCGCAGCGCGGCTACCAGGACCTCGTCCGAGCTGGCGATGGGTTTGAGAATCGCGTTCACATTTCTACCATGGTAGTTAAGCAGCCAATGCGGCGCAAGATGCGGGTTTGCACCCGTACAAGCCTCCAAACGCCTCCCTACACTGCCACTCAAACTGCCATGCTGCCATGGTAGTAATGATCAGCCGAAATGAAGGAGCGCCGTGAGCCTGTTGAACCTGCAGTCCGCCGATGATCTTCCAGCCGCCGTGCAGCAGCCGGGCTACGAGCGATCGGCGCTGCGCACCGGCATCGTTCACCTGGGCCTGGGCGCGTTCCAGCGGGCGCACCAGGCGCTCTACACCGAGGCGGCGCTGGCCGGCGGCGACCTGCGCTGGGGCATCGTGGGCGTGAGCCTGCGGGCGCCGGGCGTGGCCCGGGCACTGGCGGCGCAGGACCACCTCTATTCCGTCACCGAGCGCCACGCCAACACGGCGCGGACCCGCGTGGTGGGCGCGCTGCGCGAGGCGCTGTACGCGCCGGCCGCGCTGGAGCGCGTGCTCGGCGCCATCGCCGACCCGGGCGTGGCCATCGTCACCAGCACCGTCACCGAGAAGGGCTACAGCCAGCACCCGGCCAGCGGCGACCTGAACCTGGACGACCCCGACATCCGGCACGACCTGGCGCATCCCGAGGCGCCGCGCAGCACGCTGGGCGTGCTGGCCGCCGGGCTGCGCCGCCGCCCGGCGGACGCGCCGCTGACGGTGGTGTGCTGCGACAACATGGCCGCCAACGGCGCCACGCTGCGCCGGCTGCTGGGCCAGTACGCGCGGCAGCTCGATGCAGGGCTGGCGCGGCGCATCGAGCAGGACATCGGCTTCCCCAACACCATGGTGGACCGCATCGTGCCGGCGGCCACGGCCGAGTCGCTGGCCTGGGCGCAGGCGCGGCTGGGCGGGCTGCGCGACGAAGCGGCCATCGTGTGCGAGCCCTTCACGCAATGGGTGGTCGAGGACCGCTTCACCGGCCCGCGCCCGGCCTGGGAGGCCGGCGGCGCGCTGCTCACCGCCGATGTGCGTCCCTACCAGGCCATGAAGCTGCGCCTGCTCAACGGCACGCACTCGGCCATCGCCTACGTGGGCCAGCTGCGCCGCCTGGCCACCGTGTCCGACGCCATGGCCGACCCGCTGCTGGGCAGCTTCGCTCGCGCGCTGATGACGCAGGACCTGCTCGCCACCGTCACCGTGCCCGCCGGCTACGACGCCCGCGCCTATTGCCGCGAGCTGATCCACCGTTTCGAGAACCCGGCGCTGGGCCACCGCACGCAGCAGATCGCCATGGACGGCACGCAGAAGGTGCCCGTGCGCTGGCTGCCCGCGCTGCGCGAGAGCCTGGAG
>JAEYPG010000752.1 GCA_023410975.1 Pseudomonadota bacterium | reverse complement strand
TATCCACACCCCAAAACACTCAAGAGTTGCCCCGCAATTACTCAAAAGATGTCCCCCAAACCCTTCCAAGTACTTGTCGGCAAAGAAGAAATAGACACCTAAAGGTTTAAAATAGATTAAAGGTTCTTAAAGGCTTAAAGGTTAAAAAACAGCGCCCGCCTGTAAGAGCCAAACCCTAAATTCACAGCCGAAGGCGGGTGTGCCGCCGGGACAACAAGACGGCTCAACGGGAACACCAGACGGGTACACTGCAACGTAATGCTGTCCCCCTCGCCTGGAGTCGCCGCTTGAACCGCCGATCGCGCGAAGTCGCTGAAACGCCGCAGGGCAGCCTGATCCCGACGGCACCCCAGGCGCCCGACGACCTGTGGCGCAAGACCGTCAAGGTGCTTCACAGCGTCCCGCGCGGGCACTCGCTGACGCTGGTGCAGCGCAAGATCGCCAATGCCTGGATGAAGCACGCGATCGAGAACCCGCGAGGCAGGGATGGCTGGTGGCAGATGCCCATTGTGAAGCTGCGCCAGGAAACCGGCTTTGCCTCGACCAACACGGTGCACCTCAAGGAAGCGGCCAAGGCGCTCATGCGCATCATCTTCGAGTTCGACGTATTCGCGCCGAGCGAGCGCCGCACCGATGAGTGGCAGGCACAGGTGCTGTTCCACGCCGTGGC
This sequence comes from Pseudomonadota bacterium, assembly GCA_023410975.1. Taxonomy (GTDB): domain Bacteria; phylum Pseudomonadota; class Gammaproteobacteria; order Burkholderiales; family Burkholderiaceae_C; genus Azohydromonas. The sequence goes on along the minus strand of JAEYPG010000752.1, from coordinate 2,833 downwards.
CATCTCCAACGGCTACATCCGCTGGCAGATCAGCGACAACATCTACCGCGAGCTGCAGCGCCCGGAGGTCTACGCGCTCATTAACATGTCCGTCATGCGCCGGTTCACGACCACGGCGGCGCTGCAGCTGTGGGAGTTCTGCGTGCGCTTCGAGAACATCGGGGTGACCAGGCGGCTGCGGTGGGAAGAGCTGCGCGACGCCGTGCTCGACGGCGCCGACAAGGCTTCCTTCAGCGAATGGAAGGTCCTGAGGAAGCGGGCGCTCGTGCCCGCCATCGCGGAGATCAACGCCTGCTCGGACCACGAGATCGAGATGCTCGAGTTCCGCGATGGCCGCCGCGTCGCCGAAGTCCAGTTCCGCGTGTGGCCGAAGAAGCAGGGTACCAAGATCCCGGTGGAGGCAGAGCGGCTGGTCGAGCGCATCGTCCGGCTAGGCGTGCCGGCCATTGAGGCCAAGCGCATGGCCGGCCTCTACCCCGTGCCGCGCCTGCACGCCGCACTACGCTACACCGAGCTGCGCCAGACCGATACCGAGCAAGCGCCGCTGGAGTCGCCTGCGGCGTACTTTCGGCGCGCGCTGGAGCTGGGCTGGGGGTACGCAGGCGACATTTCCACGCCGGCCGCCGCGAATCCGGCCGTGCCTGGTGTCGTGGACGCCGCAGGCGCTCCCAACGAGAGCGACGCAGTCGTCAGCAAGCGCCGCGAGCTGGCCCGCGGCCACTACGACAAGCTGCCGAGCCCCGAGAAGGAGGCCCTGCGCCAGCGCTACAACGCCCAGCAGCACTTGGCCAATTTGCGTGTGAAAGCCCGCGTCACCAAGATCACCGAAGTCGCGTTCATGAACTGGTTGGCCAAGGAACTGTGGGGCGACGGGCCGCAGGAGGTGCTCCTCTGAGGGGGCTGCTGGTATCGGGCATTGTCGTCAGCCTGCTGCTCGCAGGCGGCATCCAGGCCGTGCAGATGGCGACTATCGTGCCCGCACTGCTCTTCACGCTGGTCACCCTGCTGATGATCACCGCGCTGTGGCGTGGCGTGCGCGCGGACTGCGCGGCGCACGAACGCCACGAACGCGTGCTGAGGCGCCGGCTTGAGGACCTGTCGGTCAAATCGCACGGCAAGCCACCGGAACAGCCGTGAGCGCGTGGGAGATCCTGGCGGCGCTCGGCCGCAGTTACCTGTTCGTGCTGGCCGCCCTGCTGCCCATCCTCAATCCGCCGGCGACGGCACCGATCTTCCTGAGCATGACCGAAGGGGCGAGTGCCTCCACCCGGCGGCTGCTGGCGCGCCGCATCGCGCGCAACACGGTTCTGCTGCTGATGGGCTCGATGCTGGTGGGCTCTTACGTGCTCGATTTCTTCGGCATTTCACTGCCCATCGTTCGCGTGGGCGGCGGCCTGATCGTGGCCACGGCGGCCTGGCGGCTGCTGTCGCCCGGGCAGCAACCGCTGGACCAGGGCAGCGGCATCGCCAAAGCCTTCACGGCTGAGCAGGCGAGCCGACAGGCCTTCTACCCGCTGACCTTTCCTATCACCTGTGGCCCGGGATCTATCTCAACGGCCATCACTGTCGGCGTGACGCTACCCCATCCGCGCATGGCGCTGTCCCTGGCAAGCCTGTGCGGAGGTGTGCTCGCGCTGGTCTCCACCGGCATGCTGATCTATCTCGCGTTTCGCTACGCACAACAACTGCTACGGCCACTGGGCGAGGCGGGCATGGTGGTGTTTCTGCGGCTGTCGGCGTTCATCCTGTTATGCCTGGGCGTTCAGATCGTCTGGGCTGGGGCTAGCGAGCTGCTGGTGGAGGTGATGACCCGAGCCGAGCAAGTCCATCGGTGAGCACGGCGAGGAGCACTGCACACCGCATCGGCAAGCAGTCAGCCGAGGCCGCAGGCGATGGATGTCCGGCGCATAGGCCGGTAGTCGGGGCTACCCGCCACGGGCCGCGAATTAATCAATAAGCACTATGCATTATCTTCGTCATCGTAGCCCATTTCATCATCTTCGTCGTCGGACTCTTCTCCTGACTCCTCCTCCCCACTTTCTTGGACGTCGAAGTTGTAATTATATTTCGAGGTGCCGTCGCTGCCGCTCATGTCTCCACCCCGAATAAGGCGGAACGCCTCCTTGATTGCTTTTTCAACATCCGCTTCGGTTTTTCCTTCGACTTGGATACTTATCTCTCTGCTCAGCATCGCTTTTCCTCTAGTTGACAATCTCGTCGCCGCAGGACGAAGCCTAGCCACGACACATAGATGGGCGGTACGCTTTTTACCACCAACGAATGGACAACGGCATGGCCTATACCCCAATGAAGATTGGCCGGCGCTGCCGATACTGCTACCTGTAGTCGATGATCCAATCGGCGCAGCTTTGTAGATAGTTGATATAGGGACACCCAAGATAACTGACTATAGTCGTCGTACGTTGAAAGGCGCCGTCACATGAGGAGCACAACACCCCGATAGCTTGCGATATCAGAGTACGCAAGGCCGACCTACCTCAACAAGGCACGCATTGGATGCCCGAGCGGCTTCCCAATGTCAGTGCTGGCCCTGCAGCCTAGGCTGCATGCAGCGGCAAGGTATAAGTCGGCCACTTGCCATTCGTTGCATCAGCCCCCTCAAGCAAGGGTGCGACAAGGTCAGTCCGATGTACGGTGCTGTCCTGCGGCGGCTTTCCTTGCCTCCCTCCCTCCGAACGAGCACTTCATATCGGCTGGGCTGGACGCATGCGCCGTTGGACACGCAGATCCATTGGAAAGGCCTATTTATCAGCTTGCGGTTCAGTTAACGGTGTTAATTGCAGGAGCGAAAACACTGACCCTTGTATAACAG
>JAEYPG010000708.1 GCA_023410975.1 Pseudomonadota bacterium | reverse complement strand
GCCTTGCAGGCGGCCCTTCAAGGTGGGCGGCTGGCGCCGCTGCCGCCCTTCAGCGCGGCGCCACCGGCAAATAGCGCCGGTCGGAGTAGGTCAGCAGCCACTGCGGCCGCCAGGCCACGAAGATGGCGCACAGCATGCCGCTGAGCACGGCGTCGCTCCAGGCGATCAGCCAGCGGCCGGTGAGCACGACCGCCACGTCGCTGGCCGGAGGCAGCGGGTGGCGCAACAGCCACAGCCCGCCCGTGATCGCCATGGCCAGCAGCGTGGCACCGAAGCCGCGCGCCAGGATGTAGACCATCAGGTGCTGCGGCATCCAGCGCCGCGTGAGAAGGCCGATGCCCAACGCCAGCGTGGCCGGCAGCACACCGTTCCACACCGCCTGGTGCAGCGCGGAGGCCGCGCCGCTGGCGTCGATGAGCGCGGTGCAGATCGCCACCGGCACGCAGGTCAGCACGGCCAGCGGCCAGCCCACCATCAGCACCAGCAGTGACGCGCAGGACAGCTGCAGCGGCGGCCCGCCTGGCAGCACGCCCTGCAGCGACCACACGAAAGGCAGCAGCACCACCGACGCCAGCCAGGGGTTGCGCAGATCATTGGCACGCAGCGCTGCCCAGGGTTTGAAACACAGCGCCACGCCGCAGGCAGCGAGCAGGACGATGAGTTCGAGCAGCATGTTCATGATTCAGCATCCATCGTGCCTGCATTGAAACGCAGCTGTTCTTTCCTGTCGCAAGGGAATGCGCCGATATGGCGCAGGCACACCATCACGAGGGTATAGCCATGGACACCATCGACTTCTGGTTCGACTTCTCCTCGCCCTACTCGTACCTGGCCTCGACCTGGATCGAGCCGCTGGCCGCGCGCCACGGCCGCCGGGTGCGCTGGCACGCCATGCTGCTGGGCGCCACGCTGGCCGCGGCGGAGCTGCGGCCGCCGGCGTCCTACCCGATCAAGGGCGACTACATGCGCCGCGACTTCGAGCGCTCGGCGCGTTTCGAGGGCGTGCCCTACCGCCCGCCGCCGCGCTTTCCCATCGCCACGCAGAACGCGGCGCGCATCTTCTGGTGGCTGCGCGCGCAGGACGAGTCGCGCGCCGCCGCCTGGGCGCGCCGGGGGCTGGCCGAGTACTTCGCCGAGGGCGTGCAGCTCGACGAGATGCCCGCGCTGCTGGCGCTGGCCGAGCGCTGCGGCATCGACCCGGCGCAGGCGCAGGCCGCGTGCGCCGATGCGCGGTGGAAGGCGCATCTGAAGCAGGTCAACGACGACGCCATCGCCGCAGGTATCTTCGGCGCGCCCTGGATCGTCGTGGACGGCGAGGCGTTCTGGGGCAACGACCGCCGCGCGCAGATCGAGCGCTGGCTGGCGGCACCCTTCTAGAAACCGAGAGCCGACCCTTGGAGGAGACAACATGAAGCTGAAGAAGACGGCCCAGCAGATGGTCGAGGAGGCGCTGGCGCAGGTGCACACCTGCACGCTGGCCGAGGCGCTGGCGCTGCACGCCCGGGAGGACGTGCAGTTCATCGACCTGCGCGACATCCGCGAGCTGCAGCGCGACGGCACCATCCCCGGCGCCTACAACACCCCGCGCGGCATGCTGGAGTTCTGGGCCGACCCGGAGAGCCCCTATCACAAGCCGGTGTTCGCGCAGGGCAAGCGCCTGGTGCTGTTCTGCGCCGCGGGCTGGCGCTCGGCGCTGGCCACGCGCACGCTGCAGGAGATGGGCTTCGAGGACGTGGCCCACATCGACGGCGGCTTCAAGGCCTGGAAGGAGGGCGGCGGGCCGGTGGAGCCGCTGCAACCCCGGCGCTGAAGCCGGCTCCGCGCCGCTGGCTATAGTCCGGCGCGCGCCGCCACCTTCTCTTCTTTCCGTTCGCCCTGAGCTCGTCGAAGGGCTTGCTGCCTGGCCGGTCAAGAGGGCTTCGACAGGCTCAGCCCGAACGGAAATCCCAAAACCTAGAGAGAACTTGAATCCGGGCGGCACGAGGACGGACATGGACAACGACTTGCAGCAGCGCCCCGAGGGTTTCCAACGCGTGGCGCAGGCCCTGGCGGCGCAGGGCCATCCGCATGCGCCGCGCTACCTGGACACCGCCGCGCGCACCGCGCAGGAAGCGGCCGACGCGCTGGGCGTGAGCGTGGGACAGATCGCCAAGAGCGTCATCTTCAAGCTGCGCGCCGTCGAGCGCGCGGTGCTGGTGGTGACCTCGGGCGACCGGCGCGTGGACGAGAAGAAGGTCGCGGCGCTGGTGGGGCCCGTGGGCCGCGCCGATGCCGAGTTCGTGAAGGCGCAGACGGGCTTCTCCATCGGCGGCGTCTCGCCGGTGGCGCACCTCAACCCGCCACTGACGCTCATCGACCGCGACCTGTTCCGCTTCGAGGAGATCTGGGCCGCCGCCGGCCACCCCAACGGCGTGTTCCGGCTCAGCCCGCAGCAGCTGGAAGGCCTCACCGGCGCGCCGGTGGCCGACGTGGTGCAGCAGCCATGACGGCGCCATCCCCGACGCCGCCGGCCGCCGCGACGCCCGTGGGCTCGCCGTGCACCGGCGTGTGCAAGATGGACAAAGCCACCGGCTGGTGCCTCGGTTGCGCCCGCACCATCGACGAGATCGCCGCCTGGTCCACGCTGGACGACGCGGCCCGGCGCGCGGTGTGGCTGCGCCTGCCGCCGCGCCAGCAGCAGCTCCGGGCGCAGCACGGCCCCGCGCCCGTGCCGGAGCCCCGCCGATGAAGACGCTGGACTTCTGGTTCGACGTCGTCTCGCCCTACGCCTACCTGGCCTTCGAGCGCTTGCCGCAGGCGCTGGAGGGCTGCTCGTACCGCGTGCGCTACCGCCCGCTGCTGTTCGCCGGGCTGCTCAAGCACTGGGGCCAGCTCGGCCCCGCGGAGATCGCTCCCAAGCGCGACTGGACCATGCGCCACGTGCACTGGCTGGCGCGCGAGGCCGGCGTGGAGCTGGCGCTGCCGGCGCAGCATCCCTTCAACCCGCTGGCGCTGCAGCGCCTGGCGCTGGCCTGCGGCGAGGTGGACGGCCTGCCCAACCGCCGCGTGGTGGAGGCGCTGTTCCACCATGTCTGGCGCAGCGCCGGGGCCGATGCCAACGACCCGGCGCGGCTGCAGGCGCTGGCGCAGGAACTGAGGCCGGCGCTGGACCCGCAGGGCGAGGAGGCCCGGCAGCGCCTGCGCGATCACACCGATGAAGCCATCGCGCTGGGCCTCTTCGGCGTGCCCAGCATCGTGCTCGAAGGCAAGGTGTTCTGGGGCCTGGACGCGCTGCCGATGCTCAAGGCCGCGCTGCAGGGCGACGCCTGGTTCGATGCGCCGTGGCAGGAGGCGGCACGGCCGTTGCCCGGCGTGCAGCGGCGCTGAGGGCGTCCGGCTTTCCCGCTCGGTCAGCGGTTGCCGTCCGGGGCCTGGGCGGCTTCAGGCAGGTCAAGGCCGGGCGTGGAACGGCCTGCCGTGCATCAAGCCGGCGTCAGGCGGCGCTGCACAAAATGGCCGGCTATGCCCAGCGCCTTCAACTTCGACGCCTCTCCCTTCGACTGCCTGGACGCCGAGGAGCGCCAGCTCGTGCGCAACAGCGTGGACATCGCCTACTTCCGTGCCGGCGAGGCCATCCTGGAGCCCGGCATCGAGCCCGGCCACCTGTTCGTGCTGATCAAGGGCCACGTGCAGCAGCTCGATGAGGAGCAGCAGGTCATCACGACCTACGGCCCCGACGACACCTTCGACGGCCGCGCGCTGGTGGCCGGCCGCGTCACCAGCCGCTTCGTGGCGCAGGAGGAGGTGCTGGCCTACCAGCTCGCGCGCAAGGCCGTCAACGAGCTCATCGCACGCAATGCCACCTTCGGCGCGCTGCTGTTCTCCGACCTGTCCAACAAGCTCTCGGCGCTGGCGCAGCGGCGCAGCCAGCACGAGATGCAGTCGCTGACCATGGCACGCGTGTCCGAGACCGGCGTGCGGGCGGGGCAGGTGGTGGATGCGGCCACCACCATCGTCGAGGTTGCGCGCGTGTTCCAGGAGCACAAGATCTCCAGCGTGCTGGTGCGGGACGGGTCCACCACGCCGCCACGGCTGGGCATCTTCACCAACACCGGGCTGCAGCGCGCGATCCTGGACGGCACGCCGCTGGACCGGCTGCCGGTGGGCCGGCTGGCGACCTTCACGCTGGTGTGCGTGAAGCCCTCGGACCCCGTGGGCGAGGCGCTGGCGCTGATGCTGCGCCACAACGTGCACCGCGTGGTGGTGCAGGACGGCGACGGCAGCGTGCCCGGCGTGCTGGAGGCGCTGGAGGTGTTCAGCTTCCTCTCCAACCACTCCTACCTGGTGGGCCTGCAGATCGCGCAGTCGCGCGACCTGGCCGGGCTGGCGGAGGCCTCGCGGCAGATCACCAAGCTCATCGCCATCCTGCACCGCGGCGGCACGCGCGTGGGCATGATCGCCCGCCTGGTGAGCGAGCTCAACGCCAAGCTCTTCGAGCGCGCCTGGCAGCTCATCGCGCCCCTGGAGCTGCTGAAGAACAGCTGCCTGTTCGTCATGGGCAGCGAGGGCCGCGGCGAGCAGCTGCTCAAGACCGACCAGGACAACGGCCTGGTGCTGCGCGACGGCTACGAGCCGCCGGCGGACCTGGATGCCATCTGCAACCGCTTCACGCAGGCGCTCATCGACTTCGGCTACCCGCCGTGCCCGGGCGGGATCATGATCAACAACCCGGCCTGGCGGCAGCCGGAGTCGGCCTTCCGCGAGACCGTGCGGCGCTGGATGCTCATGCCCAACGCCGAGAGCCTCATGGCGCTGGCCATCTTCCTGGACGCGCACCCGGTGTGCGGCGACGCCGCGCTGCTGGAGCCGCTGCGCGAGGAGGTGTTCTCGCTGGCGGCCGACAGCGACGCCTTCAAGGCCCGCTTCGCCGCGGCCATCACGCTCTTCGACGAGCACACCGGCTGGTGGAACCGGCTGCTGACGCTGGGCGAGAACGACCCCGACCGGCTGGACCTGAAGAAGGCCGGCATCTTCCCGCTGGTGCACGGCGTGCGCAGCCTGGCCATGGACAAGCGCATCCGCGAGTGCGGCACCGCCGAGCGCGTGCAGGCGCTGGTGAGCGCGGGCCACATGGCGCCCGAGATCGGCTCCGACGTGGTGCAGAGCCTGCACTTCTTCATGGGCCTGAAGCTCAAGGCCGGGCTGCAGGAGCTGGAGCTGGGCCGCGACGTCAGCGGCGGCGTCAAGCCCGACCAGCTCAACAGCCTGGACCGCGACCTGCTCAAGGACACGCTGGGCGTGGTCAAGCGCTTCAAGGCCACGCTGCGGCTGCGCTACCACCTGGACGCGCTGCAGTGAAGTCCACCGTCAACCTCCTGGGGCCGCTGGCCGGGCCCTGGGAGAAGCTCAAGAAGGGCTGGCTGCTCTACCACCTGGCCAACGACAACTACCGCTTCATGTTCGAGCCGCCGCCGCCCGACGAGTGGGTGTCGCTGGACTGCGAGACGACGGGGCTGGACCGCCGGCGCGACGAGATCATCTCCATCGGCGCGGTGCGCATCGCGGGCAGCCGCGTGCTCACCAGCGAGCGGCTGGAGCTGCTGGTGCGCCCGGAGAAGCGCGCCATCTCGTCGGAAGCGGTGAAGGTGCACCGGCTGCGCGAGCAGGACGTGGCGCAGGGCATCGCGCCGGAGGCGGCGATGGCGCAGCTCATGCGCTTCATCGGCAGCCGTCCGCTGGTGGGCTACTACCTGGAGTTCGACGTGGCCATGCTCAACCGCGTCGTCTGGCCGATGCTGGGGCTGAGGCTGCCGCAGCGCAAGATCGAGGTCTCGGCGCTGTTCTACGAGTGGAAGAACCGGCAGCTGCCCGCGCACGAGCGCGGCAACCGCAACGTGGACCTGCGCTTCGCCACCATGCTGGCCGAACTGGAGCTGCCGCAATACGAGGCGCACGACGCCATGAACGACGCGGTGATGGCGGCGCTGGCCTTCACCAAGCTGCGGCGGCTGCTGGGGCACGACTGAGCCGCGGCCATGAAAAAAGCCCGCGGCAGCGGGCTTTTTCGCTGGTGGGCCGGAAGGCCCGGGATCAGGCCGCCACCGGCGCCGGCGTGCGGATGAGGTGGTCGAAGGCGCTGAGCGCGGCGGCCGCGCCGGCACCCGCGGCGATGACGATCTGCTTGTACGGCACCGTGGTGCAGTCGCCCGCGGCCAGCACGCCCGGCACGTTGGTCTGGCCCTTGGCGTCGATCACGATCTCGCCGAAGCGGTTGAGCTCCAGCGTGCCCTTGAGCCACTCGGTGTTGGGCACCAGGCCGATCTGCACGAACACGCCTTCCAGCGGCACGAGGTGCTCCTGGCCGGTGGCGCGGTCCTTGTAGCGCAGGCCGTTGACCTTGCCCTCGGCGCCGGTGATCTCGGTGGTCTGGGCGTTGGTGACGATCTCCACGTTGGGCAGGCTCTTGAGCTTGCTCACCAGCACCGCGTCGGCCTTGAGCTGGTCGGCGAACTCGATGAGCGTCACGTGCGCCACGATGCCCGCGAGGTCGATCGCCGCCTCCACGCCGGAGTTGCCGCCGCCGATCACCGAGACGCGCTTGCCCTTGAACAGCGGGCCGTCGCAGTGCGGGCAGTAGGCCACGCCCTTGTTGCGGTACTCCTGCTCGCCGGGCACGCCCACGTTGCGCCAGCGCGCGCCGGTGGACAGGATCACCGAGCGGGCCTTGAGCACGCCGCCGTTGGCCAGCCGCACCTGTGCCAGCCCGGAGGCGTCGGCCGGGACCAGCTCCTCGGCGCGCTGCGTGGTCATGATGTCCACGTCGTAGGCCTTGACGTGGTCCTCCAGCGCCTGGGCGAACTTCGGGCCCTGGGTTTCGAGCACGGAGATGTAGTTCTCGATGCCCAGCGTGTCCAGCGTCTGGCCGCCGAAGCGCTCGGCCACGATGCCGGTGCGGATGCCCTTGCGCGCGGCGTACACGGCCGCGGCCGCGCCGGCGGGGCCGCCGCCGACGATCAGCACGTCATAGGGCGCCTTGGCGTTGAACTTCTTGGCGTCGCGCGCGGCGGCGCCGGTGTCCACCTTGGAGAGGATCTCCTCGACGCTCATGCGGCCCTGGCCGAAGAGCTGGCCGTTGAGGAAGACCATGGGCACGGCCATGATCTGGCGCTCCTCGACTTCCTTCTGGAACAGCCCGCCGTCGATGGCGGTGTGCTTGATGCGCGGGTTGAGCGCCGCCATCAGGTTCAGCGCCTGCACCACGTCCGGGCAGTTGTGGCAGGACAGCGACATGTAGGTCTCGAAGTGCAGGTCGCCTTCCAGCGCCGCGATCTGCTCGATCACCTCGCGCTCGACCTTGGGCGGGTAGCCGCCGACCTGCAGCAGCGCCAGCACCAGCGAGGTGAACTCGTGGCCCATGGGCAAGCCGGCGAAGCGCACGCCGATGTCGGTGCCCACGCGACGGATCAGGAACGAGGGCTTGCGCTCGGCGTCGCCGCGGCTCTCCACCAGCGAGACCTGATCCGACTGCTCGGCCACGTCGCGCAGCAGCTCCAGCATCTCCTGCGAGCCCTTGGAGTCGTCCAGCGAGGCGATGAGCTCGATGGGCTGCGTGAGGCGTTGCAGGTAGCCCTTCAACTGGGCCTTGAGGTCGGCGTCCAACATGGCGGTGTCCTTCTTGTCGGTAAACGGTGGCGTTGGGGTTCGTATGCGTGGCTCGTGGCCGCATGGGAAGCGTCCGCCGTGTACGGCCGGTGGGCGCTTTCCGGGGGGCCCGGGCAGGGAGCGTGCCGCGGCGGGCACGGCACGCTTGAGGCGCGGCGGCCGGGCCCCCGCGCGCCGCAGGGAAGGGCGGGCGAAGACCGCCCGCTTCTTCGACTGCTTAGATCTTGCCGACCAGGTCCAGCGAGGGCTTGATCGTGTTGGCGCCTTCCTGCCACTTGGCGGGGCAGACTTCGCCCGGGTGCGAGGCCACGAACTGGGCGGCCTTGAGCTTGCGCAGCGTCTCCTTGACGTCGCGGGCGATGGCGTTGTCGTGGATCTCCAGCGTCTTGATCACGCCTTGCGGGTCGATGATGAAGGTACCGCGCAGTGCCAGGCCTTCCTCGTCGATGTGCACGTCGAAGGCACGGGTCAGCTGGTGCGTCGGGTCGCCCAGCAGCGGGAACTGCGCCTTGCCCACGGCCGGCGAGGTCTCGTGCCACACCTTGTGCGAGAAGTGGGTGTCGGTCGTGACGATGTAGACCTCGGCACCGGCCTTCTGGAACTCGGCGTAGTTGTCGGCCGCGTCCTCGACTTCGGTCGGGCAGTTGAAGGTGAAGGCTGCCGGCATGAAGATGAAAACGGACCACTTGCCCTTCAGGTCCTCGTTGCTCACGGTCACGAACTTGCCGTTGTGGAAGGCGTTGACCTTGAACGGCTTGACTTCGGTGTTGATCAGGGACATGTCGTGTTTCCTGTGTCGGTTGTTGAAGGGAACGGGATGAATGCTATAGCCATCGGCTTCTCAATTGTTAAATTTAATCAAATGAGGCCGATTGACTGCGCCTATCGCCGCACCGGCAGCGCGGCTGCGGGAAAGGCAATGCCCAGCCGCGGGCTGGACATCCTGACTACGTTAGCGCACGCGCCACGCGCTTGCAGCCGGGGCAAGGCGACGGCCTGACCGCGGCCACTGTCCGGGGACGGGGCCGCTGCCTACGATGCCGCCCTCACGCTTCCACAAGCACAGGAGACAAGGCATGCGACAGATCAAAGGCAGGCGCCGGTTCGCCGCGGTGGTCCTGGCGCTGGCGGGCGGCACGGCCCTGGCGGGCACCACCAGCAGCCTCGATGTCGGCCCCCAGAGCTATGCCGGCTCGCAGCTGCGCCGGGTGCAGGTGTACGTGCCCGATGGCCTCGCCGGCCCGGCGCCCATGGTCATGGCGCTGCACGGCTGCCAGCAGACCGAGCAGAACGTGCTGCAGGACTGGGGGCTGCGCGCGGCGGCCGACCGCTACGGCTTCGTGCTGGTGACGCCCTTCATCACCCGCTACGACGGGCTGCGCAACACCAACTGCTGGGGCTTCTGGCTGGACCAGCACCGCCACCAGGGCCGCGGCGAAGTGGAGGACCTGCGCCAGATCGGCCTGGCGGTGGAGCAGCGCTGGCCCATCGACCCCCGGCGCCGCTTCATCACCGGGCTGTCCTCGGGCGGCGCGATGGCGGTGGTGGCCTCGGTGGCGCACAACGAGTACTGGGCCGCCGCCGCCAGCGCCGCCGGCCTGGGCTACGGCGAGGACGCGGCCTCCGTCTCCTTCTCCGGCTGCCCCGGCTCGGCCACCTTCCACGGCGTGGACCGGCTGGTGAGCGACATGCGCGCCGAGCGCGACAGCAACTACGCCATCCCGCTGATGGTGTTGCAGAACCGCGGCGACTGCACCGTGCTGGCCCAGGCCGGCGAGCGCCTGCGCGACGCGCAGCTGAAGCTCAACGGCGACGCGGCGCACGACACGCCGGCCGAGGCGCTGGCCGAGGAAACGGCCTGCAGCCCCGTGTTCGGCGCCGACTACGGCTGCCGCCACGCGCGCTACACGGTGGACGGCCAGCCGGGCAGCCGCTCCCTGGTGGAGACCGTCTTCTACAGCGGCCCCACTGCCACCCCCAGCACCGGCGACACCGACCACGGGCACTACTGGATCGGCGGCGAGCAGGGCCTGGACGGCAACTGGTCGCTGCGCCAGGGGCCGAGCTATCCGGACATCGTGTGGAGCTTCTTCGCCCGCCATGCGCATGCCGACGGCGGGACGCCGCCTCCGCCGCCGCCCCCCGAGGCGGACTGCAGCGGCACCGCGGCCTCGCCCATGGCGCACATCGCGGCGGCGCGGGCGGTGGCGGGTGGCTACTTCAACCTGCGCGCGCTGGCCACCGCGGACGCCCAGGACATCGGCTTCGCCTGGGACGGCTGGTCCAGCGTGCGGCTGTACCAGGTGCAGCCCGGGCGCTGGCAGACGGCGCGGCCGGCGGGCTGCGGCGGCTGAGCAACGCTGGCCGAAAAAAAAGCGCGGCCCGCCACCCCCGGCGGACCGCGCACCCGCAACGCGGTTCAAGGCGTGGCGGTGTGCCAGACCTGGTTGAAGCCGTCGCCGGTGCGGTCGCCGGGCTTGGTGTCCTTGACCCAGTAGTACAGCGGCTTGCCCTTGTAGGCCCACTGCCTGGAGCCGTCGTCGCGCGTGATCACGCTCCAGTCGCCCTGGCCGCGTGCGTCGGCGGCGGCCGTCAGCGGCGGCCAGTTGGCGGCGCAGGGGCCGTTGCACGCGCTCTTGCCGCCGCCGGCCGGGTCGCGGTCGAAGGTGTAGAGCGTCATGCCGCCGGGGCCCACCAGCGCGCCGTCGGACGCCTTGGCCGGGGCGCCGCCACCGCCGCCCATCGAGGCGCAGGCCTGCAGCAGGGCTGCCAGTGCGAGCGCGGCCAGCGTCGTGGTCTTCATCTTCATCGGTCCTCTCCTGTGGTGAACGGGACAGGCCGTGTACGCACGGCGCAGCCGGTTTATTCGGGGATGACGCCGGCCGAGGCCACGCGCGCGCCGGCGGCCTCGGCCGGCCAGTCGTGCCCGATGAGCACGCGCACGCCCGCCCGCTGCCCGGCGTCAAGCTGCAGCGGCACCGACACCGGCAGTGCGCGCGAGACCTGCCGCGCCGCCTCTTCCTGTCCCGGCCGGTACAGCACCACGGTGTAGGGCTGCCGGTAGGGCGGCTGGTTGCTCGTGTAGTGGACCTTGACGCCCCGCTGCTGGAACTGCTGGCGCAGCGCCTGCGCCGCGCCGCGGCGGCCCATGCCGTTGCTCAGCTCCAGCGTGAACGCGGCCGGCGCGGGAGGGGAGGGCGCCGCCTCCTGCGGGCTTGCAGTGGCCGCCGTGACGGCGCCGTCCGGGGCCGGGGCGTCCACGGGTGCCGCAGCCCGTGGCTTCGGCGCCGCAGCCGTGAGGCCTGACGGGGGCGCCGCCGTGTCCAGCGGCGCCAGCGTGGCGCCGTCGAGCACCTGCAGCGCCGCCGCGGTGGCCGAGGCCCCCGGTGTTGGTGCTGCGGCGGACGGGACCTCCGCCGCAGCCGACTTCGTCGCCGCTGCCTCCCTGGCAGTCGCTGCGGCGTCCACCGGCCCGGAGCCGGGTACGGTGGACGCCGCAACGCGTCCCTGGGCGAGTTCGAGATTGGCTTGCGCCACGCCGTCGCGCGGGTTCAGCGCCAGCGCGGTGTGCAGCGCCTCCTGCGCTTCCTTGGGCCGCCCGGCGAGCAGCAGCAGGTAGCCCAGGTTGCTGTGCAGGTCGGCGCGCTGCGGCGCGGCCTGCAGCGCCATGCGCAGCTGCGCCTCCGCGTCGGGCATCAGCCCCAGCCGCGCCAGCGCCACGGCCAGCGCGTTGCGCGCGTCCACGTGGGCGGGGTCGAGCTTGAGCGCCTGGCGGTAGGCGTCGGCGGCGCGCAGCCAGTCGCGCGAGCCCTGCTCGATCTGGCGGCCCACCACGTAGTAGCCCTCGGCCGACCCGCCCAGCCCGTGCGTCACCGTCTGCACCGGCTCGATGCGCCAGGGCAGGCCGGCAGGGCGGGTGGCGCAACCGCCCAGCGCCAGCAGCAGTGCCGCGCACCAGATGGCGGGGGCCGCAAGAGGTTGCGTGTTCAACATGGCTTCAGTTTCCCGCGCTCATGGCCGGCAGCAGCACGCGGTGGATGCTGATCGCCGCCGGCCCCAGCAGCACCAGCAGCAGGGCCGGAAAGATGCAGAAGATCAGCGGCAGCAGGAGCTTGATCGTGATCTTGGCCGCGGCCTCCTCCGCGCGCTGGCGCCGGCGCGTGCGCAGCATGTCCGCGTGCACGCGCAGCGCCTGCGCGATGCTGGTGCCGAAGCGCTCGGTCTGGATGAGCATGGCCACGAAGCCGTCCACCTCCTCCACGCCGGTGCGCAGCGCCAGGTTGTGCAGCGCGTGCTCGCGCGGCGCGCCCGCGCGCAGCTCCAGCCCCACGAGCTGCAGCTCGGTGCTGAGCACGCGGCTGCGGTGCTGCATGTCGTCGGCCACGCGCGCCAGTGCCGCCTCCACGCCCAGCCCCGCCTCCACGCACACCGTGATGAGGTCCAGCGCGTCGGGAAAGCTCTCGAAGATCTCGCGCTGGCGCAGGGCCACCAGCCGCGACAGCACCACGTTGGGCAGGTAGTAGCCCAGCGCCGCGGCCAGCAGCATCGACAGCAGCAGCGGCTGGCCCCGCAGCGGATGCGGCGTCAACAGTTGGGCCAGGAACACCAGCAGCGGCAGCGCCAGCGCCAGCAGCGTCTTGGTGCCCAGGTAGGCCGTGAGCGCCTGCGGATGGCGCAGCCCCGCGTGCAGCAGCCGCCGGCGCAGCGCCGAGGCCTGTGCGCCGGTGTCGGACTCGGCAAAGCGCGCCAGCGGCTGCGTGCCGCGTGCCAGCAGCTCGACCCAGGGCCGCCGCCGGGGCGCCGCCGCGTCCTCGCCCGCGTCGCCCGCCACCAGGCGCCGCGTGCGCTCCTTGGTGGCGCCACGGGTGGTGAGCTGGCCCAGCAGCAGCACCAGGGCCACCGAGGCCACGAACACCAGACCCAGGATCCCCAGCTCCGCCGTACCCATGTCCACCCTCCCTCAGATCCGGATGCGGATGATCTTGCGCATCCACGCCACGCCCAGCGCCATGACGCCCAGCGCCGCGCTCACCAGCTGCACGCCCGCCGGGTCGGTCCACAGCACCTGCATGAACTTCGGGTTGAGCGTGTTCAGCAGGAAGGCCGTCGCGAAGGGCAGCAGTCCCAGGATCCATGCCGACATCCGGCCCTCGGCCGAGAGCGTGCGCACCTGTCCCATCAGCTTGAGCCGCGCGCGCACGATGGCCGCGATGCTGTCCAGCAGCTCCGTGAGGTTGCCGCCGGTCTCGCGCTGGATCAGCAGCGCGATGACGAAGTAGCGCGCATCCTCCAGCGGCATGCGCTGCGCCAGCCGCAGCAGCGCCTCGGACAGCCCCATGCCGAAGTTGAGCTCCTCGCTGAGCTGGCGGAACTCGCGCGCGATCGGGTCCGAGGCCTCCTCGCCCACCATCTTCAGCGCCGTGGGCAGCGCGTGGCCCGCGCGCAGCGCGCGTCCCATGAGGTCCAGTGCCAGCGGCAGCTGCTGCTCCAGGCGGCGCAGGCGCTGCCCGCGCCGCTGCGACAGCCACAGCCACGGCAGCGCCGCGCCC
>JAEYPG010000647.1 GCA_023410975.1 Pseudomonadota bacterium | reverse complement strand
GTCCAGGGCAGCGCCTGCATCTGCGCCCACAGCGACTCGGAGTCGAAGCGCTCGGCATCCATCGCCGGCTGCAGCACGCACGCGGCCGGCACGCCGGTGTCGGTCAGCACCTGCGCCGTGCCGGGGCCCGGCGCGGCGGCCCACACGGATGCCGGCCAAGCCTGCCCCGGCGGCCGCGCGGCGAAGAAGTGGCTCACGGCGTTGGGGCTGACGAAGATCAGCGCATCAACCGCTGCTTCCGCCAGCGCTTGCCAGGCCGCGCGCAGCGGTTCCATCGCGACCGCGTCGATGTGCAGCAGCGGCAGTGCCAGCGCGTCGAAGCCCGCGCCGCGCAGCCGCGCCACCCACTCGCCGGCCTGCGGCTGCGGGCGCGTGACGAGCACGCGCAAAGGAGGCACCACGGCGTTCAGTGCGCTGCGCCCAGGTAGTCGGCCGCGCCCTGCTGCTGCAGTGCCTGTGCGGCCTGCATGCCCAGCGCCTCGGCCTGTACCTCGTCGCCCACAACCGCCTGCAGTTGCGCACGCAGCGGTGCGCGTGCGCCTTCGGGCCGGTCCTCGCCCAGCAGCACGTCGATGTGCATCTGCTCGCCGGCCAGGGTCGCGTGCGCGGCCAGCGGCATGCTGCAGCTGCCGCCCAGCGCGCGCGAGACGGCGCGCTCGGCGATGGTGGCCAGCCAGGTCGGCCGGTCGATGAAGGTGGAGAGCTGCTGGATCAGTGCCGCGTTGTCGCTGCGCACCTCGATGCCCAGCGCGCCCTGCCCGGCTGCAGGCACCATCTGCTTCTCGTCGAACACCGAGCGGATGCGATGCGCCAGCTCCAGGCGCTTCAGGCCCGCGGCGGCCAGCACGATGGCGTCGAACTGCCCCTCGTCGAGCTTGCGCAGCCGCGTGTCGAGGTTGCCGCGCAGCGGCTCGATGCGCAGGTCCGGGCGCAGCGCGCGCAGCTGCACCACGCGGCGCAGGCTGGAGGTGCCCACGCGCGCACCCTGCGGCAGCGCCTCCAGGTTCTCGAACTGGTTGGAGACGAAGGCGTCGCGCGGGTCCTCGCGCTCCAGGATGGCGGCCAAAGTGAAACCCTCGGGCAGCACCATCGGCACGTCCTTGAGCGAGTGCACCGCCAGGTGCGCGCGGCCCTCTTCCAGCGCCGTCTCCAGCTCCTTGACGAACAGCCCCTTGCCGCCGACCTTGGACAGCGTGCGGTCCAGGATCTGGTCGCCCCGGGTGGTCATGCCCAGCAGCGTCACGCTGACGCCCAGGCGCTGCAGCAGCGCCCGCACGTGCTCGGCCTGCCACAGGGCGAGGCGGCTTTCGCGCGTGGCGATGATCAGTGAATTGCTCATGAGGCCGGATTATCGGCGCCCGCTACGGCCCCTTCGTCCATAGCCGCCACCGGCGTGAAAACGGCACGACAGCGCCACCCCTTAGGATGCGGGCTTTTGTTTTTCGCGAGCCACACCCCATGCCCCGCCGCCCTGCTCCCGCTGACGACGCCGCTGAGAAGAACCGCCCGCTGGTCGAAGACATTCGCCTGCTGGGACGGCTGCTGGGCGAGGTGATTCGCGAACACGAGGGATCCGCCGCCTACGAGCTCGTCGAGCGCGTGCGCCAGCTCTCGGTCGCCTACCGGCTCAAGAACGACACAGGAGCCGGCAAGAGCCTGGACAAGCTGCTGAAGAACCTGTCGTCGGACCAGACCGTGAGCGTCATCCGCGCCTTCAGCTACTTCAGCCACCTGGCCAACATCGCCGAGGACCGCCACCACGTGCGCCGGCGCGAGTTCCACGAGCGCCAGGCCGCGACGCAGGAAGGCCACCCGCCGCACGAGGGCGCGCTGGACGCGAGCTGCGAGAAGCTCACCGCCGCCGACGTGCGCACCGGCGACATCGCCCGCATGCTGCAGAACGCCTACGTCTCGCCGGTGCTCACCGCGCACCCCACCGAGGTGCAGCGCAAGAGCATCCTTGATGCCGAGCGCGCCATCGCCGAGCTGGTGGCACAGCGCGACCAGGCGCTGTCCCCGCGCGAGCGGGCCGAGAACGAGGCGCTGCTGCGCGGGCGCATCACGCAGCTGTGGCAGACGCGCATGCTGCGCTACACCAAGCTCACGGTCGCGGACGAGATCGACAACGCGCTCTCGTACTACCGCACCACCTTCCTGCGCCAGATCCCGCGCCTGTACGCCGAGATCGAGCACCTGCTGCCCGGCTACCAGGTCGGCAACTTCCTGCGCATGGGCAACTGGATCGGCGGCGACCGCGACGGCAACCCCAACGTCACGGCCGAGACGCTGAAGCTGGCCCTGGCGCGCCAGGCCGAGGTCGCGCTGCGCCACTACCTGGTGGAGGTGCACGAGCTGGGCGCGGAGCTGTCCATCTCGCAGATGCTCGCGCCCGTGTCGGGCGACATGCAGGCCCTGGCCGAGCGCTCGCCCGACCACAACCCGCACCGCGAGGACGAGCCCTATCGCCGCGCCCTCACCGGCATGTACGCGCGGCTGGCCGCGACGCTGCACGAGCTCACCGGCACCGAGGCGCTGCGCCATGCCGTGGCGCCGCAGAACCCGTACCTCAGCGCCGACGAGTTCCTGGCCGACCTGCGCGTGATCGAGGCCTCGCTGCGCACCCACCACGCCGAGGCGCTGATCGCCCCGCGCCTGGCGCCGCTGATGCGCGCGGTGCAGGTCTTCGGCTTCCACCTGGCCACCGTGGACCTGCGCCAGAGCTCGGACCAGCACGAGGCCGTCATCGCCGAGCTGCTGCAGGTGGCGCGCCTGGAGGCGAACTACGCCGGGCTGGACGAGGCCGCCAAGCGCGAGCTGCTCGTGAAACTGCTCAACGACGCGCGCCCGCTGCGCGTCATGGGCCACGAGTACACGCCCTGGGCGCAGAGCGAGCTGGCGGTGTTCGAGACCGCGCGCCAGATGCGCCGGACCTTCGGCCCCGCGGCGCTGCGCCACTACATCATCAGCCACACCGAGGAGGTCAGCGACCTGCTCGAGGTGCTGCTGCTGCAGAAGGAGACGGGCCTGCTGCGCGGGCTGCTCGCGGAGGATGCGAAGGCCGACCTCATCGTCAGCCCGCTGTTCGAGACCATCGGCGACCTGCGCCGCGCCGCGCCCATCATGGGCGAGTACCTGGCGCTGCCCGGCGTGCTGGAGCTGATCAAGCGCTCCGGTGCCGAGCAGGACGTGATGCTGGGCTACAGCGACTCCAACAAGGACGGCGGCTTCTTCACCAGCAACTGGGAGCTCTACCAGGCCGAGACCGCGCTGGTGGCGCTGTTCGGGCCGCTGCGCGAACAGCACGGCCTGACGCTGCGCCTGTTCCACGGCCGCGGCGGCACGGTGGGCCGCGGCGGCGGCCCGAGCTACCAGGCCATCCTGGCGCAGCCCCCGGGCACGGTGAACGGGCAGATCCGCCTGACCGAGCAGGGCGAGGTGATCGCCTCCAAGTACGCCAACCCCGAGATCGGCCGGCGCAACCTGGAGACGCTGGTGGCCGCCACGCTGGAGGCCACGCTGCTGCACCCGACGCAGGGCGCGAGCAAGGCCTTCCTGGCGGCCGCGGCCGAGCTGAGCCAGGCCAGCTTCGAGGCCTACCGGCGCCTGGTGTACGAGACCCCGGGCTTCGTCGACTACTTCTTCGCCGCCACGCCGATCCGCGAGATCGCCGAGCTCAACATCGGCTCGCGCCCGGCCTCGCGCAAGGCCACGCGCGCCATCGAGGACCTGCGCGCCATCCCCTGGGGTTTCAGCTGGGGCCAATGTCGCGTCGCCCTCCCCGGGTGGGCCGGATTCGGTTCCGCGGTCGAGACCTTCCTCGGCACGGACGAGGGCGAGCGGGCCAAGCGGCTGGCGCTGCTGCGGCGCATGCACAAGCAGTGGCCCTTCTTCCGCACGCTGCTGTCCAACCTGGACATGGTGCTGGCCAAGACCGACCTCGGCATCGCGCGGCGCTACGTGGACCTGGTGGAGGACAAGCGCGTGGGCAAGAAGATCTTCGCCGCCATCGAGGCCGAGTGGCAGCGCACCTGCGAGGCGCTGAACCTCATCACCGGCCAGGGCCAGCGGCTCTCCAGCAACCCGGCGCTGGCGCGCTCCATCGAGCACCGCTTCCCGTACCTGGACCCGCTCAACCACCTGCAGGTGGAGCTGATGCGGCGCTGGCGGCGCGAGACCGCGCACGACGACGAGCGCCTGAAGCGCGGCATCCACATCTCGATCAACGGGGTGGCGGCGGGCCTGCGCAATACCGGCTGAGCGGCCTGAGCCTCCCGCCGGGCCGGGCGGACCCGCCGCTTAAAATCGCGGGTTCGCCTCCCGATTCCCGAAGGTCTTCCTTTTCATCACAGCCATGTCCTCGAACCAACTCGACAAGAAGGCGCAAGCCTGGTCCGCCCTCTTTTCCGAGCCGATGAGCGAGCTGGTCAAGCGCTACACGGCCAGCGTGGACTTCGACAAGCGGCTGTGGCAAGCCGACATCGAGGGCAGCCTCGCGCACGCGGCCATGCTGCAGGCGGTGGGCATCATCTCCGAGCAGGACCTCGCCGACATCCGCCGCGGCATGGCGCAGATCCGCGCCGAGATCGAGGCCGGCAGCTTCGAGTGGAAGCTGGACCTGGAGGACGTGCACCTCAACGTCGAGGCGCGGCTGACGCAGCTCGTGGGCGATGCCGGCAAGCGGCTGCACCCCGGTCGCAGCCGCAACGACCAGGTGGCCACCGACGTGCGGCTGTGGCTGCGCGGCGAGATCGACCAGCTCCAGCCGCTGCTGGCCGCCATGCAGCGCGCGCTGGTGAGCGTGGCCGAGAAGAACGTAGACACCATCCTGCCGGGCTTCACGCACATGCAGGTCGCGCAGCCGGTGAGCTTCGCGCACCACATGCTGGCCTACGTGGAGATGTTCGCCCGCGACGCCGAGCGCCTGGCGGACCTGCGCAAGCGCGTCAACCGCCTGCCGCTGGGCTCGGCGGCGCTGGCCGGCACGAGCTACCCGCTGGACCGCGAGATGGTGGCGCGGCTGCTGGGCTTCGACGCCGTGACGCAGAACAGCCTGGACGCCGTGAGCGACCGCGACTTCGCCATCGAGTTCACGGCCTTCGCCTCCATCACGATGATGCACGTCTCGCGCCTGGCCGAGGAGATCGTGCTGTGGATGAGCCAGAACTTCGCCTTCATCGACCTGGCCGACCGCTACTGCACGGGCTCGTCGATCATGCCGCAGAAGCGCAACCCCGACGTGGCGGAGCTCGCGCGCGGCAAGACCGGACGGGTGTACGGCCATCTGACCGCGCTGCTGACGCTGATGAAGGGCCAGCCGCTCACCTACAACAAGGACAACCAGGAGGACAAGGAGCCGCTGTTCGACGCCGTGGACACGCTGCGCGACACGCTGCGCATCATGGCCGAGATGGTCGAGGGCATCCTGGTCAAGCCCGAGGCGATGGAGAGCGCCGCGCGCCGCGGCTACGCCACCGCCACCGACCTGGCGGACTACCTGGTCAAGAAGGGCCTGCCCTTCCGCGACGCGCACGAGGTGGTGGCGCACGCGGTGAAGGTCGGCCTGCAGCGCGGCGTCGACCTGTCGGAGCTGCCGCTGGACGTGCTGCAGCAGTTCCACGCCGCCATCGGCGAGGACGTGTACGAGGTGCTGACGCTGCGCGGCTCGCTGCAGGCGCGCCAGGTGCTCGGCGGCACCGCACCGGTACAGGTGCGCGCGCAGATCGAGCGCCACAAGGCGCGGCTGGCCTGAGCGCCGCTCGCGCATGAAAAAGCCCGGCAGTGCCGGGCTTTTTTGCACCCTCCCGGGAAGCGCGTCAGCTCGACCGCACCACCCGCGCCACCGGCGGCGCGGGCTCGGGCTCGGCATCGAAGCGCTCGAAGCCCGAGTAGCACAGGAAGTGGCGGTTGGCCGCACGCCCGAACAGCGTCATGCCCAGCCGCGTGGCCAGCTCGTGGCCCATCTGCGTCACGCCGTTGCGGCTCACCACGATGGGCACGCCCATCTGCGCCGCCTTCATCACCATCTCGCTGGTCAGCCGCCCGGTCGTGTAGAAGCTCTTGTCGGCCCCATCCACGCCGTGCATCCACATCCAGCCGGCGATGGCGTCGATGGCGTTGTGGCGCCCCACGTCCTCCACGAACCACAGCAGCTCGCTGCCGCGGAACAGCGCGCAACCGTGCACCGAGCCCGCCTTGCGGTGGATGCTCTCCATCTGCATCTGGCGCATGCGCTCCAGCTGCGCGGCCAGCGTGGACTGGCGGATGCGTGCCTGCGCCGCCGAGGGCAGCCTCAGCGCCTCGAAGCTCGCCATCGCGTCGCCGAACACCGTGCCCTGGCCGCAGCCGGTGGTGACGATGCGCTTGGCCGTCTTGCGCTCGAAATCCCGCACACCCTCGCGCGTCTTCACGGCGGCGGCCGAGACCTCCCAGTCCACCGTGATCGACTCCACCTCCTCCACCGAGCCCACCAGGCGCTGGTTGCGCAGGTAGCCCAGCACCAGCAACTCCGGCGCCGCGCCCAGCGTCATGAGCGTGACCAGCTCGCGCTTGTCCACGAACACGGTCAGCGCCCGCTCGTTGGGCATGTGCAGCACGCGGCGCTGGCCGTACTCGTCCAGCACCTCGACCTCACGCGTGAGCGCCGCGCCGGTGTCGGTCAGGCGCGGCAGCAGGGGCATCTTCGAGACGGGTTGCATGGCAGCCATGCTACGGGCCCTCGGCTTTCAGGGCTTCTTGGCGGCTTCCGCCGGGGCAGCGGGCGTGGCCGCGGCCGTCGTTGCGGGAGCCGCTGGCGCGGCAGCGGCGGCCTCGGGCGGCGTGTACACGAAGGGCCCCGGGTCGGCGCAGGCCGGCGTCGCCACCACCTCGCCCACCGGCTTGCCGGCCTTCTTCTGCTCGGCCAGCGTGCGCGCGGCCACGCGGTCGTTGGCCTTGCACAGCTGATAGGCGGCGACCTTGTCGCTCCAGGCCGCCTTGGCCTTGGCTTCCTCGGCCTTGGCCTTGGCCTCGTCGGACAGCGGCGGCAGCTTGGCCCATGCGGCCCCGGCGGCCAGGCTCAGCGCCAGGGCGGGAATGAATGCTTTCTTCATGGTCTGGATTCCTGAACGGCGCATCACGCGCGGGGCGTGGCGATGGGGGTCGCGGGCGGCGTGGCGGCGGCCGAACGCCGCGCGGGGATCTTCCCGGACTTGACGTCGTTGAACCACAGCTCGTGGTGCTCGCGCGCCCAGTCCTCGCTGACGTAGCCGGTGCGCATGGCGCGGTACGCGCCCTTCACGCCTATCGAGCCCATGTAGATGTGGCCCATGAACAGGCACATGATCAGGATCGTCGAGACGGCATGCAGCATGTGCGCCCATTGCATCTGGCTGCGCGTGTAGTCCATGTCCGGGATGAGCTTGTCCAGCACCAGCCCGGAGCCCACCACCATGCTGCCCAGCCAGAACATGCCGACCCAGAACAGCGTCTTCTCGCCGGCGTTGAAGCGGTGCGAGGGCACGTGCTGGCCGGTGAAGAGCCCGCCGCCCTTGAGCGCCCACGCCCAGTCCCAGGCCTTGGGCCAGTTGTCGCGCGCAAACATCACCAGCATCACCACCATCGACACGGCGAAGGCCGGCCCGGCGAAGTTGTGCGCGGTCTTGAGCGCGTAGGTGAGCCAGCCGAACAGCGCCGTGCCCAGGACGGGCAGCAAAAAGAACTTGCCGAAGGCCATCACGATGCCCGAGACGGCCAGCAGCAGGAACGCGCCGGCGTTGACCCAGTGCGAAGCGCGCTCCAGCGGCGTGAAGCGCTCGATGGTCGCGGGCGAGTGGTCGTCGTGGCCCATGGGGCCGCGCTTCCAGTAGAACAAGCCGATGGCCAGCGCCACGATCAGCAGCAGCGAGCCGCCGTAGGGGATGAGCCAGCGGTTGCGCACCTGGCGCCAGGCCTCGCCGGCGTTGGTCAGCGTGGAGCCCGGGTACTGCGTGAAGCGCTGGATCAGCACGCCCTTCTCCACGCCGGGCAGCGTGGTCAGGCCCTCGACGATGCCGCTCTCGCGCACGCCGCGCCACATCGGCGCGTTGTTGCCGGGCTGGCTCCTGGCGCGCTCGGCATTGGTTTCATCGGCGCGCGGCTCGGCCGGCGCAACGAAACCCGCCGGCGGCGCGGACTGCGCCAGCGCCGGCAAGCCGGCACCAGCCAGCGCCACGGCCAGCAGGAGTTTCTGGATCAAGCCTCGCATGGCCTCTCCTTGGGTGGCGTCACTGCTGCGGCGCCGCGGCGGCCGAGCGCGAATACTCGTTCTGGCCCTGGCCGCGGGTGCGGATCTGCTGTTCCCAGCTGGCGCGCTCGCCGGCATTCCAGCCCGCGGCGTTGTACGCCGCCTGGCCGCCGGTGTAGGCCGGCTTGTCGGCCTTGACGTGCTTGGCGCCCAGCTCCTGCGAGCGCTCGCCGCAGCCCGCCAGGGCCGAGAGCGCCGCCGCGGCGGCCACGATGAGCTTCAGGCGCGCGCTCACGACTTCACCTCCGCCTTCACCGGCTCGGCCTTGGCGCCGCCGTTGCCGCCCTGAGGCTGCGAGGGCTTGCCGTAGGCCGTGCCCCAGCCCCAGACCTCGCTGCCCTTGCCGCGCTGCACCACGCGCTGGCGGAAGATGTCCGCCACCACGTCGCCGTCGCCGCCCAGCAGCGCCTTGGTCGAGCACATCTCGGCGCAGATCGGCAGCTTTCCTTCGGAGAGGCGGTTGCGCCCGTACTTCTCGAACTCGGCCTCGGAACCGTTGGCCTCGGGGCCGCCGGCGCAGAAGGTGCACTTGTCCATCTTGCCGCGCAGGCCGAAGGTGCCGTTGGTGGGGAACTGCGGCGCGCCGAAGGGACAGGCGTAGCTGCAGTAGCCGCAGCCGATGCACACGTCCTTGTCGTGCAGCACCACGCCCTCGTCGGTGCGGTAGAAGCAGTCCACCGGGCACACCGCCATGCACGGCGCGTCGGAGCAGTGCATGCACGCCACGGAGATGCTCTTCTCGCCGGGCACGCCGTCGTTGAGCGTGACCACGCGGCGGCGGTTCACGCCCCAGGGCACTTCGTGCTCGGCCTTGCAGGCGGTGGCGCAGCTGTTGCACTCGATGCAACGCTCGGCGTCGCACAGGAATTTCATTCGGGCCATGTCAGGTCCTCGTTTCTTTCAGCTGCTCGGACTTCAGGCGCGCTCGATCTGGCAGAGCGTCGTCTTGGTCTCTTGCATCATGGTCACGCTGTCGTAGCCATAGGTCGTGGCGGTGTTGACCGCCTCGCCGCGCACGATCGGCATGGCGCCCTGCGGGTAGTACTGCGCCAGGTCGATGCCGCCCCAGCGCCCGGAGAAGTGGAAGGGCAGGAACACCGTCTCGTCGTTGACGCGCTCGGTCACCAGCGCCTTGACGCGGATGCCCTTGAAGCCCGGCACCGCCTCCATCGGCGGCGTCTTCACCCACACGTACTCGCCGTTGCGGATGCCCCGGTCGTTGGCGGCCTTGGGGTTGAGCTCCACGAACATTTCCTGCTGCAGCTCGGCCAGGTACGGGTTGGAGCGCGTCTCCTCGCCGCCGCCCTCGTACTCCACCAGGCGGCCGCTGGTCATGATCAGCGGGAAGCGCTGGCCGATGTCCTTGTTCTTCTCCTGCACGCTCTTGTAGAGCGTGGGCAGGCGCCAGAAGGCCTTCTTGTCGTCGTGCGTCGGGTACTTGGCGATCAGCTCCGGGCGGTTGGAGTAGATCGGCTCGCGGTGCTGCGGGATCGGGTCGGGGAAGTTCCACACCACGGCGCGCGCCTTGGCGTTGCCGAAGGGGTGGCAGCCGTGGTTCTTCATCACCACGCGCTGGATGCCGCCGGAGAGGTCGGTCTTCCAGTTCTTGCCCTCGGCGGCCTTCTGCTCGGCCTCGGTCAGCTCGCCCCACCAGCCCAGCTTCTTGAGCAGCAGGTGGTCGAACTCGGGGTAGCCGGTGGTGATGTCGGCGCCCTTGGAGAACGAGCCGTCCTCGGCCAGCAGGCTCACGCCCTCGCGCTCCACGCCGAAGTTCGCGCGGAAGTTGCCGCCGCCGTCCATGACGTGCTTGCTGGTGTCGTAGAGGTTGGGCGAGCCCGGGTGCTTGAGCTCCGGCGTGCCGTAGCAGGGCCAGGGCAGGCCGAAATAGTCGCCGTCGAGGCTGTAGCCGGTGGCCTTGTCGATGCCGCCCTTGGCGCGCAGCGTCTTGACGTCGAAGACGTGCATGTTGCGCATGTGCGCCTTCAGGCGCTCGGGGCTCTGGCCGGTGTAGCCGATGGTCCACAGCGCCTTGTTGATCTCGCGCAGCACCGACTCGGTCTCGATTTCCGGCAGGTTGCCCTTGCCCGGGACCATCTTGTAGCCCTGGGTGAACTCCTTGCCGAAGCCGAGCTTGTCGGCCAGCTGGGCCATGATCATGTGGTCGGTGCGGCTCTCCCACAGCGGCTCGATCACCTTCTCGCGCCACTGGATGGAGCGGTTGGAGGCGGTGCAGGAGCCGCTGGTCTCGAACTGCGTGCACGCCGGCAGCAGGTACACGGCGCGGTTGGGGTTGGCGTCCTCGGCGCGGCCGGGCATGGCCGCCATGCCGGCGGTGGCGCTGGGGAAGGGGTCGATCACGACCAGCAGGTCGAGCTTGTCCATCGCCCGCTTCATCTCCAGGCCGCGGGTCTGGGAGTTGGGCGCGTGGCCCCAGAAGATCACGCCGCGCAGGTTCGGGTCCTGGTCGATGAGCTCGTTCTTCTCCAGCACGCCGTCGATCCAGCGCGACACGGTGATGCCGGGCTTGGTCATCGTCCCCGGGGCGTAGCGCTTCTTGAGGTCCTCGAAGTCCAGGCCCCAGACCTTGGCGAAGTGCTTCCACGCGCCCTCGGCCAGGCCGTAGTAGCCCGGCAGCGAGTCGGGGTTGGGGCCCACGTCGGTGGCGCCCTGCACGTTGTCGTGGCCGCGGAAGATGTTGGTGCCGCCGCCCGACTTGCCCACGTTGCCCAGCGCCAGCTGCAGCAGGCACGAGGCGCGCACGATGGCGTTGCCGATGCTGTGCTGGGTCTGGCCCATGCACCACACGATGGTGCCGGGGCGGTTCTCGGCCAGCGTCTTGGCGACCTTGTAGGTGGTGTCGCCGTCGACGCCGCAGACCTCCTGCACCTTGTCCGGCGTCCACTTCGCGAGAACTTCCTCGCGCACCTTCTCCATGCCGTAGACGCGGTCGTGGAGGTACTGCTGGTCCTCCCAGCCGTTCTTGAAGATGTGGTGCATCACGCCGAACAGGAACGCGATGTCGGTGCCCGAGCGGATGCGCACGTACTCGTCGGCCTTGGCCGCGGTGCGGGTGAAGCGCGGGTCGACCACGATCACCTTGCAGCCGTTCTCCTTGGCATGCAGCAGGTGCAGCATCGACACCGGGTGCGCCTCGGCGGCGTTGGAGCCGATGTAGAGCGCCGCCTTGGCGTTCTGCATGTCGTTGTAGGAGTTGGTCATCGCGCCATAGCCCCACGTGTTCGCGACGCCCGCGACGGTGGTGGAGTGGCAGATGCGCGCCTGGTGGTCGCAGTTGTTGCTGCCCCACAGGCTCATCCACTTGCGCAGCAGGTAGGCCTGCTCGTTGTTGTGCTTGGACGATCCGACGACGTACATCGCGTCCGGGCCGCTCTGCTTGCGCAGCTCCAGCATCTTGGCGCTGATCTCGTCCAAGGCCTGGTCCCAGCTGATGCGCTGGTACTTGCCGTCCACCAGCTTCATCGGGTACTTCAGGCGGTACTCGCCGTGGCCGTGCTCGCGCAGCGCCGCGCCCTTGGCGCAGTGCGCGCCCATGTTGATGGGCGAGTCGAACACCGGCTCCTGGCGCACCCACACGCCGTTCTCGACCACGGCGTCCACCGCGCAGCCCACCGAGCAGTGGCCGCACACGGTGCGCTTGACCTCCACCTTGCGGCTGCCGTCGGCCGCGGCAGCGGCGGGCTTGTCGGAGGCCTGGGCCTTCTGCACCAGGCTGAGCTGGGAGGCGGCGATGCCCGCCCCCACGCCCAGGCCCGAGCGGCGCAGGAAGGCGCGGCGGTCCAGCGTGCCGATGGCGCGGCGGTTGAAGGCGTCGATGCCGCGGGTCAGGCTGGAGACCAGGCCCGGGGACGGTTGGCCGGCGGTGGCCGGCGTGGCGCTCTTGCGCGTGAGCAACATGGAGAGGGACCTCTTCAATGTCCCGTCGCACCCGCGCAGGCGGGTGTCCACGCGGACCGGGCTGTGTCCCGGCGAACGTGGATGCCCGCCTGCGCGGGCATGACGAGGAAGTGTTTCAGCTGCGATCCGGAAGCCGGATCAGATGCGCGCCGTCTGGTAGTAGCGCAGCACGTGCGGCGTGACCTGGTAGCCATCGCCCTTGGCGGGCTCGGCGGCGGGCTGCGCCGCGGCCACCGGAGCGGGCGCGGGATCGCCCTTGGGCAGCACGGCCGCAGCGGCGGCCAGGGCACCCACGGTGCCGGCGCCGGCCAGCGCGCGGCGGCGCGACAGTTTGGATTGGGGCTCGCTCATGGCTTCTCCTCGGCGGTTCATCGTTCGGGGTGCGGCCGGCAGCGCATCGGGCTTGGGCCGTCTCGGTGTGCCGCGCTCCAGGCATGGGGCACGGCGAGGTTCAGGGCTATGC
>JAEYPG010000569.1 GCA_023410975.1 Pseudomonadota bacterium | reverse complement strand
GGCGTATACCGCAGCCCCGGGACCGGCTTGCCTCGTGGGTCTCAGCGCCCGGGCGACTTCAGGCGCTCTCGTACAGCCGCGTGAGCACGAACTCGCGGTGGCCCAGCGCCTCGGCGGCGGTCAGCCGGCCGTTGGCCGTGCGCAGCATGCACTCCAGCAACTTGTCGCCGGCCTGGTCCAGGGTCAGCTCGCGCTGCAGCAGGCCAGAGCTGTCGACATCGATGTGCTCGCTCATCAGGCGCACCGTGCGCGGGTTTGCGCAGATCTTGATCACCGGCACGATCGGGTTGCCGATGACGTTGCCCTGGCCGGTGGGGAAGAAATGCACCGCGTAGCCCGAGGCGGCGCAAAGCGTGACCATCTCCGCGGCGGCCGAGGACGAGTCCATGAACCACAGACCCGGGTGCGTGGGCATCTCGGCCTTGTCGATAACGCCGTCAACGGTGCACTTCTTGCCGATCTTCTGGATGTTGCCCAGGGCCTTCTCCTCGATCGTGGTCAGGCCGCCGGCAATGTTGCCCTTGGTGGGCTGCGACTCGCTGAGGTCCGTGGTCTTGTGGCGGTTGATCATGTCCTGGTAGCGATTGAACATGAACATGAAGCGCTCGCGCACAGCGTCGTTGGCGCAGCGTGCCGCCACGATGTGCTCGCCACCGGTGATCTCCGATGTCTCGCCAAAGCACAGGTAGTTGCCCAGCGGATGCAGCTTGTCGAAGGCGTTGCCCACGGTGGGATTGGCGCCGCAGCCCGAGGTCGTGTCTGACTCGCCGCACTTGGTGGACACCCACAGCTCGCCGATGGCGCAGGCTTCGCGCTGCTTCTCGCTGGCCCACTGCACGAACTCGCGGGCGGCCTTGCTGGCCTTCAGGATGGTCTCGTGGTCGCCATGGCCCTCGATGCCAAAACCCACCACTGGCTTGCCGGTAGCAGCGATGCCGTCGACCACTTTCTTGGTCCAGCCGTCCTCGATGCCGATGACGACGACCGCGGCCACGTTGGGGTTGCAGCCCGCGCCAATCAGGGTGCGGAAGTGGAGATCCAGGTCGGCACCGAACTGCAGTCGACCGTAGGGGTGCGGGATGGCCATCGCGCCCTTGATGTTGTGCGCCACGGCCTCGGCCGCGGCGTTGGACAGATCGTCCAGCGGCAGAATGATCACGTGGTTGCGCACGCCTACGCGGCCGTTCTCGCGCCGGTAGCCCAGGAATGTCGTGTTGCGGTCGATGACTGCCATTTGTCGTTCTCCTTGAGGGATTACCAGCGCTTGGTCTTGATGTTCTGAACGTGGGCGTGCTCGCCTGCCTTGATCGGTGCGACGACCTTGCCCATGTCGATGCCGTACTTCCAGACGGTGTCGCCGGGCTGCATGTCCACCAGCGCGACCTTGTGACCAATGGGAATGTCTTGCCGTGCCATCACGGAGGTCGACTTGTTCTCGTCCATGATCCAGCCGGACAGCTCAGTGCCTGCCTTGACGCCTTCGACCACGACCACCGCGACGGTGTCCTTGGCGTCGTGCAATACGAAATGAATCATCGGTTTGTCCCCTTCGTCGGGTGTTGGGATGGAGTTCACTTTAGGCTGGGAGCATTCCTCGCATCAAACAAGTCATATGTATGACTTGCATGAGATGAAGAAGCCATCGAAAGTCAGCTCCATGAAACAGCTCATGACGCTCCCTGGACGCGGCCGGGTTCCGCCGATGTTCAAGCCCCTGGACCCAGGCGGCCTTGGCATGCCGCTGTTCCGGGCCGTCAAGCGCGGGCTGCTGCAGGCCATCGAGTCCGGACAATGTCCGCCTGGCGAGGCTCTGGCCAACGAGACGGAACTGGCCGCGTCCTTCGGCGTGTCCATTGGTACCCTGCGCAAGGCCGTGGACGAGCTGGTGGCCGAACACATCCTCGTGCGCCGACAGGGCCGGGGTACCTTCGTGGCGACCCATGACCAGGCGCGCTTCCTGTTCCAGTTCTTTCACGTCGAGCGCAGCGACGGGCTCAAGGATGTGCCGGTGGTGGACCTGGTGGACTTCAGGCGCGGTCGTGCCGAGGAGGATGCCGCCCAGGCCTTGGAGATAAGAACAGGCGAGCCGGTGATCGAGATCGAGAACCGCCTGCTGCTGCAGCGGCGTCCGGTAGTGCACGATCGCATCGTGCTGCCGGCCGTGAACTTCAAGGGGTTGACCGAGAAGCGCTTTGCCGAGCGCGGTGGGACGATCTACCAGCTCTACCAGTCCGAGTTCGGCATCACGGTGGTGCGGGCGGCCGAGCGGCTGCGCGCGGTCTTGGCCGACCGCAGCAACGCGCGCGTGCTCGGTGTGGCCGAAGGAACGCCATTGCTGCAGGTACACCGCGTCGCGCTGACCTTCGGCGACAAGCCCGTGGAATACCGTGTCTCGGCCATCAATACCGCCCACCACGACTACGTCAACCTGCTGTCGCGCCCGGCATAAGACCGAGCTGGATTCCGCGCTCAAGCCGCTGCTGGGCTGCTGGGCGTGTGTTTCAACGACTCGAGCCGCGAGGACCTCAACCGCCCGGGCACCGATTTCGTTCGCGCACGCTGCTGCACCTGGGGGTTAAGAGGGTGTAGACAGATTCAACCCTGAGCGGCCAGCCTGCTCACAAGAATCTGCGCCTCAGCCAGCCCTACGCAAGCCGCTGATGTACTGAGCTTGCGATCGTGGTGCATCACCACGCGGCGACAGCGCTCCGTCCAGACGTGTGTGCGCTCAACGACCCAAGGCTTGGGTAGCACTACGAAGCCGATGGGCATTGCGGCGCGCGGCTTGTCGCTGTACTGGCCATGGAACACATATGCATCGCGGTGGCCGGGGTGACGCGCTACCTGAACATCGATCCCGTGCGCCTCGTGCAACACCAGCGCGCACTGGCCGCTGCAGGCGCCGTCAACGAACAAAGTCTTGATTATTCAGATGGCACTAACGAACTTGAAGCTGCTTGCCATCAACAAGGCCCGTTTTCCGAAGGAAGAGAGTTTGGAGAAATCCAAGTTCGTTAGTGCTGACTCAAAAGCGCGCCGGTTGAATCGGTCTACACCCTCTTAGGCCAAACCGCTCTAAGTGTGGCTAACAAAACCGGTTCCTTGCCGAATATCATGAGCACGCATGAAGCGAGCGCTGGTAAGCAAGAAGCTGTGGCAAGAGTTGGAGCCGCTGGTGCCCAAGGTGGCGCCTTCGGCCAAGG
>JAEYPG010000484.1 GCA_023410975.1 Pseudomonadota bacterium | reverse complement strand
GCGCTGTAAGGCGCGCCGCGGTCGCTTTTCGTTGGGGACTTCATGCTTGAACAGCAACTCATCAACGCGCTCTCGCTGGGCTGCGTGTATGCCCTGTTCGCGCTGGGATTCACGCTGGTCTTCGGCGTGCTCGGCGTGATCAACCTCGCCCACGGGGCGATGTTCACCGTCGGCGCCTACGCCGCGCTGGTGTTCGTGGAGCAGTGGAGCCTGCCGCTGTGGCTGTCGGCGCTGCTGGCCGCGCTGCTCAGCGGCCTTTTCGGGCTGCTGATCGACCGCCTGGTGCTGCGCCGGCTGCGCGAGAACAACGCGCCGCACCTGATCCCGATGATCACCACCATCGGCATCGGCATCGCCGTCACCAGCACCATGCAGGGCCTCTTCGGCGCCGAGAACCGCCGCTTCCCGCAGGAGGTGGTGCCCGACGCCGCGCTGGACCTGGGCGGGCTGCACCTGACCGTGCTGGAACTGGGGATCATCCTGCTGTCCTTCGCGCTGATGGCCGTGCTGCTGCTGGGCATCCAGCGCACGCAGCTCGGCCGCGCGCTGCGCGCCATCGCCGAGTCGCCCAAGTCGGCGTGGCTGCTGGGCATCAACGTCGAAGGCCTGTTCATGCTGACCTCCTTCGTGGCGGCGGGGCTGGGCGGGCTGGCCGGGGTGCTGATCGGGCTCTCCTCCAACGCCGTGTTCCCGCTCATGGGCCAGCCGATGCTGCACAAGGGCATCGCCGTGATCATCCTGGGCGGCATGGGCGACATCCGCGGCGCGCTGCTCGGGGGGCTGTTCCTGGGCTTCGCGGAAGTGATGTCGGTGGCCTACATCGGCTCGACCATGCGCGACGCCGTGGCCTTCGGCCTTCTGTACCTGATCCTGCTGGTACGGCCCCCGGGCCTGTTCGGCAAGCTGCAGCAGCGCAAGGCCTGAGCACCCATGGAAGCTTTCGACAATTTCTGGGCCATCTACAGCAACCTGGTGCTCACGCTGGGCACCAACGCGCTGCTGGCGCTGTCCATCTACCTCACGCTGTCCTGCGGGCTGCTGGCCATGGCCAACGGCGCCTTCATGGGCATCGGCGCCTACACCGCCTCGCTGCTGAGCATGAACACCGCCACGCCGTTCCCGCTGGCGCTGCTGGCCGGCATGGCAGCACCCGCGGCGGTGGCCTTCCTCATCGGCAAGCCCACGCTGCGGCTGTCGGGCGTGTACCTCGCCATGGCCACGCTGGGCTTCGGCGAGGTGGTGCGCATCCTCATCCTCAACACCGAGGACTGGACCGGCGGCGCGCTGGGCCTCAACGGCATCCCGCAGCTCACCCAGTGGTGGCACGTGCTGATCGCCGTGGTCGCCGCGCTGTTCGTGCTGTGGCAGCTGCGGCGCACGCGCATCGGGCGGGCGTTCGAGGCGATCAAGGAGGACGAGACCGCCGCCGCGCTGATGGGCATCGACATCGCCGCGCACAAGATGCTGGCCTTCGTGCTGGGCGCGGCGCTGGCCGGGCTGGCCGGCGCGCTCAACGCCCACCTTACCTTCTTCATCGGCCCCAACGAATACGGCTTCGACCGCGGCGTGGAGATCCTGACCATGGCGATCCTGGGCGGCATCAACGGCCTCACCGGGCCGGTGCTGGGCGCGGTGATCCTGACGCTGCTGCCCGAGGTGCTGCGCGGGCTGCGGGACTTCCGTCTGGTGGTCAACGGCCTGATCCTGGTCGTGATCACGCTGTTCCTGCCGCGCGGGCTGTGGGACCCGATGCGCTTCCGCCGCCTGCTGGGCCGCAAGGACTGACGCCATGCTCAAGCTCGCCAACGTTTCCATGCGCTTCGGCGGCCTGCACGTGCTGCAGGACGTCAACATCGAGCTGCCCCCGGAAGGCAGCATCTTCGGCCTGATCGGCCCCAACGGCGCCGGCAAGACCACCGTCTTCAACCTCATCACCGGGCTGTTCCGGCCCACGGGCGGCGCCATCGAGTTCGGCGGCAAGAGCCTCGTGGGGCTGGCGCCGCACGAGGTCACGCGCCGCGGCATCGCGCGCACCTTCCAGAACATCCGCGTGTTCAAGGAGATGAGCCTGCTGGACAACGTGGTGGTGGGCATGCACCGCCACCTGGGCTATGGCGCCCTGGGCACGCTGTTCTCCAGCCCCGGCGTGCGCGCCGCGGAGAAGCGGGCGCGCGAGCGCGCGCTGGAGCTGCTGAGCTGGGTGCGGCTGGACCACAAGGCCGGCGCGACCGCCGACAGCCTCTCCTACGGCGAGCAGCGCCGCCTGGAGCTGGCGCGCGCCCTCGCCACCGAGCCCAAGCTGCTGCTGCTCGACGAGCCCGTGGCGGGCATGAACGCCAGCGAGAAGACGGAGCTGATGCACGAGATCCGCAACATCCGCGGCCGCGGCTACGGCATCTTCATGATCGAGCACGACATGCGCTTCGTGATGGGGCTGTGCGAGCGCGTGGCGGTGCTGAACTTCGGCCGCATCATCTGCGACGCCACCCCCGACGTGGTGCAGCGCGACCCGCAGGTGATCGAGGCCTATCTGGGCCGCGACGAGGACCCGCTGCAGGACGCCGCACAGGGGGCACAGGCATGAGCACGACGACGACCACCACCACCACCGCCCCGCTGCTGCGCGTGGAGGGGCTGCAGGTGGCCTACGGCCACATCGAGGCCGTCAAGGGCGTGGACTTCGAGCTGCGCGAGGGCGAGATCACCGCGCTGGTCGGCGCCAACGGCGCGGGCAAGTCCACCACGCTGATGGCGCTCTCGGGCCTGGTGAAGCCGCGCGCAGGCCGCTTCCTGTTCGAGGGGCAGGACCTGTCCGCCCTGAAGCCGCACCAGCGCGTGGCGCGCGGCATCGTGCAGGTGGCCGAGGGCCGGGCGATGCTGACCCAGCTCACCGTGCGCGAGAACCTGGAGCTGGGCGCCTACAGCCGCCCGGGCCGCAAGGCCAAGGCCGGCGACCTGGAACGCATCTTCGAGCTGTTTCCGCGCCTGAAGGAGCGGCTGGAGGGCTACGCCGGCAACCTCTCCGGCGGCGAGCAGCAGATGCTGGCCATCGGCCGCGCGCTCATGGCCAACCCGCGCGTGCTGCTGCTGGACGAGCCCTCCATGGGCCTGGCGCCCATCGTGGTGCAGGAGATCTTCCGCACCCTGGTGAGCATCAACCGCACGGGGCTGACGATCCTGCTGGTGGAGCAGAACGTGCGCCAGGCGCTGCGCATCGCCAGCCAGGCCTATGTGCTGGAGACCGGCCGCATCGTGCTGCAGGGCAGCGGCCGCGCGCTGCTGGACGATCCGAAGGTGCAGGCGGCCTACCTGGGCGGCTGAGGTGCGCAGCGGTCGGGCGGGAACGCCGCCCGCTTGTGGTGCCCAAAAACAAGAAAAGCGGCCTGCGGGCCGCTTTTCCATTGGGAGGCTGGGTCTCTTCAGCCCTGCTGCTGCGCCATCACGAAGAGCTTGGTGCTGCGCGTGCCGGTGCGGCAGAAGGCCAGCACGGGCTTGGGCAGCTCCTGCAGCAGCTTGGCGAAGGCCGCGGCCTCTTCCGGCGACTGGTAGCCCGGCGCCACCGGCAGGTGGCGGTACTCCAGGCCGGCGGCGAGGGCGGCGGCCTCGATGGCGCTGCTGGTGGGCTGGTCGGGGCCGCCTTCGAAGTCGGGGCGGTTGTTGATCACGCTGCGGAAGCCCGCGCGCGCGACCTCGGCCATCGCCTCAGGCGGGAGCTGGGGCGCCACGCACACCTCGTCGGTGAGCGGGCGCAATTGGATTTCGGTGGGGGTGCTCATGGCGCCAGCTTAGCGGCTGAGCGCGGCCTTCACGGCAGCGGACACCAGTGCCATCTCGGCCTTGCCCGCGAGCTTGGCCTTGGCCGCGCCCATGACCTTGCCCATGTCGCCGGGGCCGGCGGCGCCCAGCTCGGCCACCAGCGCGTCGACTTCGGCTTGCACCTCTTCCTGCGACAGGCGCTGCGGCAGGTAGCCCTGCAGCACCTGCATTTCCGCGGCCTCGATGTCGGCCAGGTCCTGGCGGGCGGCCTGGGTGTAGGCCGCGATGGAGTCCTTGCGCTGCTTGACCAGCTTGTCCACCACCGACACCACCTGCGCATCGTCCAGCGTGATGCGCTCGTCCACTTCCTTCTGCTTGATCGCCGCCAGCAGCAGCCGGATGGTGGACAGCCGCGCCGTGTCCTTGGCGCGCATGGCGGACTTCATGTCCTCGGTGATCTGGTCCTTCAGGCCCATCGTGTTTTCTCCAGTTCCAGAAATGCAAAAGCCCGCGACGGCGTCCCGCGCGGGCTTGACTGTCAGAAGCAGTTCGAGCGCGAGGCTCGCGCCGGATCGATCAGTACAGCTTCTTGGGCAGCTGCATGCTGCGCACGCGCTTGTAGTGGCGCTTGACGGCGGCGGCCTTCTTGCGCTTGCGCTCGGCAGTGGGCTTCTCGTAGAACTCGCGCGCACGCAGCTCGGTCAACAGGCCCAGCTTCTCAATGGTGCGCTTGAAGCGGCGCAGGGCCACATCGAACGGCTCGTTCTCTTTGACGCGAATCGTGGTCATGAAAGGGGATGTCCTTCAGTAGTTGCGCTCGGTGTCCGGCGCCGGAATTTTCCGGATGTCCGTGGGCCAGATCGACACGCGGGTTTGCCAGCAAAACGCGGAGTATAACCCACGTAAATCGGTGTTCCCAGGCTGTCATGCATCAAGACCTGCAGAAAGCGCCGTTCGCGCAAGTATCCGGACCGGTGATGACGCCCGCCCAGCGTTGTGGATCAGGCGCCGGGCTGCATCAAGGGCTTCAAGCCTCGCCCGACGCCGCCATCGCCTGCGCGCAGGCCGCGGCGCTGGCCCAGGCCCACTGGAAGTTGTAGCCGCCCAGCCAGCCGGTGACGTCCACCACCTCGCCGATGAAGTGCAGCCCCGGCTGGCGCTTGCTCTCCATCGACTGCTGGTTGAGTTCGCGCGTGTCCACGCCGCCGGCCGTGACCTCCGCCTTGCGGTAGCCCTCGCTGCCGTCGGGCGTGAGCTCCCAGCGCGAAAGCGCCGCGCCCAGCGCCGCCAGCTCCTTGTCGCGCGTCTGCGGCATGGGCGTGGAGCCCTCGACGCCCGCGCGCGACAGCCAGGCCTCGGCCAGGCGCTGCGGCAGCAGCGCGGCCAGCTCGTTGCCCAGCTGCCGCTTGGACTTCCCCTTGGCCTCGCGCAGC
This sequence comes from Pseudomonadota bacterium, assembly GCA_023410975.1. Taxonomy (GTDB): domain Bacteria; phylum Pseudomonadota; class Gammaproteobacteria; order Burkholderiales; family Burkholderiaceae_C; genus Azohydromonas. The sequence goes on along the minus strand of JAEYPG010000484.1, from coordinate 1,525 downwards.
AGCGCGCCCAGGTCGCGCCCCGGCGCCAGGTCGATGCGCAGCGGCTGCCCCGGCTGCCAGAAGCTGCTGATCTGCAGCACCGCCGGGCCGCTGAGGCCGCGGTGCGTGAACAGCAGGTCCTCCAGGAAGCGCGTGGCCTTCTTGCCCGAACCGGTCTCGATGCCTACTTCCAGCGCGATGCCCGACAGCGGCGCGAAGGCCGCCCAGGTCGGTGCGTCGAAGGTCAGCGGCACCAGGGCCGGGCGCGGCTCCACCAGGCGGTGGCCGAACTGCTTGGCCAGCCGGAAGCCGAAGTCCGTCGCGCCGATCTTCGGGATCGACAGCCCGCCCGTGGCGACCACCAGCCGCGCGCTGCGTTGCGTGCCGCGGTCGGTGTCGATCTCGTAGCCTTCGGCTGTGTGCCGCACTTCCAGCACCTTGCACGGCTGCCAGCGCGTGACGCGCCCGGCCTCGCACTCGGCCAGCAGCATCTCGATCACGTCCTCGGCGGAGCGGTCGCAGAAGAGCTGGCCCTTGTGCTTCTCGTGGAAGGGGATGCGGTACTTCTTGATCAGGTCGATGAAGTCCGCCGCCGTGTAGCGCGCCAGCGCCGAGCGGCAGAAGTGCGGGTTCTCGCCCAGGTAGTTGGCGGGTCCGGCGTCGCGGTTGGTGAAGTTGCAGCGCCCGCCGCCGGAGATGCGGATCTTCTCGGCCACCTTCGGCGCGTGGTCGATGAGCAGCACCTTGAGGCCCAGCTGCCCGGCAATGCCGGCACAGAAAAGGCCGGCCGCGCCGGCGCCGACGATGACGCAATCCCATGGTTCAGACATGGGGCGCCATTGTCCGGGTTTCCCCGAATCAGGCGCTGCGCCGGGTGTTCTCGGCGGCGGCGGGCGTGACGGCCTGCGCAGCCTGCACCTGGTTCTCGGCCTGCAACGCCAGCGTGCGGGCGTGCACCACCTCGCCGATGACCATCACCGCCGGGCTGCCCAGCCCGGACTCGCGCAGCGCCTGCGGCAGCCGCTCCAGCGTCGTAATCAACTCGCGCTGCTGCGGCAGGCTCGCGTGCTGGATCACCGCCACCGGCGTGCCGCCCGCCAGCCCCCGCACCAGCCCGGCGTGGATGCGCCCGGCCTGCGCCACGCCCATGTAGACCACCAGCGTCAGCCCCTGCGCCGCGGCCATCGCCAGCACCGACCAGTCCGGCGTGCTGCCGCCCGGCTTGGCATGGCCGGTCACGAAGATGACGCCCTGCGCATGCGCGCGGTGCGTCAGCGGCACGCCGATGCTCGTGGCCGCCGCCAGCCCGGACGTGATGCCGTTGACCACGCGCACCGGGATGCCCTGCGCCTGCAGCGTCTGCGCCTCCTCGCCGCCGCGGCCGAAGATGAACGGGTCGCCGCCCTTGAGCCGCACCACGCGCTGGCCGGCCAGCGCCTCGGCCGCCATCAGCCGCTCGATGAAAGCCTGCGGCGTGCTTTCGCAGCCGCCGCGCTTGCCCACCGGCACGATGCGCGGCCGGCGTTTCAGCCCGCGCAGCGCGAAC
>JAEYPG010000400.1 GCA_023410975.1 Pseudomonadota bacterium | reverse complement strand
GCCTCCATCCCCGCGGCGTCGCCGCGCGCGAGCTGCGCCATCGCCAGCGCCACGCGGGCGCGGCTGTCGGCGGGGTCCGCCGCCGTGGCGCGCTTGAACAGCGCCTCCGCGCGGACGAGGTCGCCCTGCTGCTGGTGGGCCTGCGCCGCCAGCCCCAGCGCCATGGCCGGGGAGCCGTTCTTGTCGTCGAGCAGCGGCTGCAGCGTCACCAGCGCCTTGGCCGGGTTGCCCGAGCGCAGCAGCGTCTGCGCCAGCAGCAGGCGAACGGGGCCCGAATCGGGCATGAGCTGCTGCGCCTTGGTCAGGTAGGCGGTGGCCTGCGCCAGCGCGCCGGCCTCGTACTCGATGGCGCCGGCGAGCTGCTGCGCGAAGCCGAAGTTGGGTGCGGCCTTGAGCGCGGCCTGCGCCGCTTCGCGCGCGGCCTTCAAGTCCTTCTTGCGCAGCAGCGACTGCGCCTCCAGCACCTTGGTCTGCGGATGCTCGGGGTACTGGGCCTTGAGCAGCGCGAGCTGCTTGTCCGCCTCCTCGTATTTCTTCTGCCCGTTGAGCATGACGATGTAGGCGGAGTAGGCGCCCATGACGTCCTTGCGCACGGCCTGCGCCTGCTGGTAGGCCTTGCCGGCGGTGTCGAAGTCCTCGTTGGCCTGCGCCAGCCCGGCCAGCAGCAGCCAGGCCTCGTGGGACTTGGGCTGCTGCTTGAGCAGTTCCTCGACCATCTGGCGTGCCCCGGCCACGTCCGGCGCCGCCGCGCGCAACCGCACCTGCAGCAGCCGCGCAGGCAGGTGCCCGGGATCGAGCTCCAGCGCCGCCTTGAGCGCCGCCTCGGCGGGCTCGCGCTGGTTCTGCGACAGATGCGCCTGCGCCAGCACCGTCTGCAGCGCCGCCTTGGCCTTGGGCTGCGTCAGCGCCGCGGAGCCGTAGCGCTCCACCACCTGCGGCGCCTTGCCCTGCAGCAGCATCACCCGGGCCATCAGCGGCACGGCCTCGTCCTGCACGCCGCCGAGCTCCAGCGCCTTGTTGGCCTGCACCTCCGCGCCCACCACGTCGCCCTGCTCCAGCAGCGCCATCCCCAGCAGCACGCGCGCCTCGGCCAGGTCGGGCGACTTCTGCAGCGCGTTCTTGAGCTGGATGGTGGCGGCCCTGGGATCGTTCTGCTCGATGTAGCTGCGTCCCGAAGCGGTGAGCTCCTTCGGGTCACCGTCGGAGCCGCAGCCCAGCAGCGCAGCGCTTGTCAGCAGGCTCAAGGCAAGAGGAATGGCAAGGCGGCGGGGAGTATTCATGTGACGGCGAGCGGCGTCCCTCGCAGGCGGCGCCCAATACGGGAAGAGAGGCGATTGTCGGGTGCGTCCACACCGGCATCTTCCCGGGCAGCGCCAATGAATTCACGACTTCGGCCCACCGCTGCGCCGCAGGGGCGCGCAGCGGGACTTCCGCCACGGCAGCGCCGTGCCGGAAGCGGCAAGATCATCCGGCCTGCGCGGCCCCTGAGGAGAACACCGTGCGGTGCCGCCCGTGGGTCGCGCCAGTCCAGCGAATGGGAAATAGCGCACGAATTGTTCGAAACGCCCTTCAGCCGGCCTCGGCGAAGCCGTAAACGAAGCAGGCTCGCGATGCAGCGCCGTCCCGCTGCCGCCACCGGATCGCGCCATGCGCATCGCGCACTGGCACCCCAGCCACCCTGTTTCGGAGCGCCATGTCACGCAGCACCATCCTGATCGCCGACGACAACCCGGAGAACCTCACGGTGCTCGCCGAGCTGCTGTGCGGGCACTACCAGGTGCTCGCGGCCAATTCGGGGGCGCGGGCGCTGGAGCTGGCGACGCAGCAGCCCACGCCCGACCTGATCCTGCTGGACATCATGATGCCCGCCATGAGCGGCTACGAGGTGCTGCAGCAGCTGCACGCCACGCCCCAGGCGCGCGACGTGCCCGTCATCTTCGTCACCGCCATGAACGGTGTCGACGACGAGCAGCGCGGGCTGGCGCTGGGGGCGGTGGACTACATCACCAAGCCGCTGCACCCGGCCATCGTGCTGGCACGGGTGCGCACACACCTGGAGCTCAAGCGCGCGCGCGACCTGCTGCGCCGCGACAACGCGGCGCTGGAAGCCGAGATCGCGCAGCGCATGCACGAGAACCAGGTGGCGCGGGAGGTCACCATCCGCGCCCTGGCGCGCCTGGCCGAGACGCGCGACAACGAGACCGGCAACCACATCCTGCGCACGCAGGAGTACGTGCTGGCGCTGGCCCGGCGCGCCGCGACGCTGCCGTGCTTCGCCGGCGAGCTCGACGCCCACTCCATCGAACAGATCGCCAAGTCGGCACCGCTGCACGACATCGGCAAGGTCGGCATTCCCGACCGGATCCTGCTCAAGCCCGGCAAGCTCACGGCCGACGAGTGGGCGGTGATGAAGACGCACGCCCGGCTCGGTGCCGCCGCCATCGAGCGCGCCGTGGACGACACGCACGAGCCGGTGCCGTTCCTGACCTACGCGCGCCAGATCGCGCTGCACCATCACGAGCGCTGGGACGGCAGCGGCTACCCGGACGGCCTGGCCGGCGCCGCCATCCCGCTGGCGGCGCGGCTGATGGCGCTGGCCGACGTGTTCGACGCCCTGATCTCGCGCCGCGTCTACAAGCCGCCCATGCCCTTCGCGCAGGTGCGCGAGGTGATGGCGCGGGAGCGCGGGCTGCATTTCGATCCGCAGCTGCTGGACTGCTTCATGGAAGGCTTCGAGACCTTCTGCGACATCGCCCGCCGCTACCCCGATGGGCAGGCCGGCGACGCAGCCGCCGACTGAGGACCGCTGCGTGCCGCGCCGCGCCGCGCCCGCCGCCTTGGCCGGTCCGCGCCTGACGGCGCTGCGGGTGGCGCTGGGCTACGCCGCGGCGGCCTCGCTGTGGATCCTCGGCTCGGACTGGCTGCTGGCGCGGCTGGTCCGCGACCCGGACTGGCTGATGCAGGCCGGCGCGCTCAAGGGCTGGGGCTTCGTGGCGCTGACGGCGCTGCTGCTCTACACCATGCTGCGCCGCAGCCTGGAGCCGGTGCCGGCCGCCGAGGCCGGGCCGGCCGCGCAGCCGGCGCGGCATTGGAGCCGCGTGGCACCGATGCCCTGGCTGGCCTTGGCGATCGTGGCGCTGACGCTGCTGGCGCTGGTGGCCGACTTCCGGCACCGGCGCGCGCAGCACCTGCACCAGCTCGAAGTCCTGGCCGAGCAACAGAGCAGCCAGGTCGCGACCTGGTTCGCAGCGCTCCAGTCGCAGGCGCGCTTCGTGCACTCCAGCTCGATCTATGCCGGCCTCTACCAGCGCTGGCGCGAAGGCGATGCCGTCGCGCTGGAGCGGCTCATGGAGCGCCTGGCCGCCATGCGCCAGGCCTTCGGCAACCAGGCGGTGCTCGTGTTCGGCCACCGCGGCGAGCCGCTGGGCATGGAGCCGGCGCAGGACGCCGCGGCCGAGCCGGCGCTGCACCGGCAGGTGCTGCAGGCACTGTCCACGGGCGACATCGGCCAATGGATCGGACATGAGGCCGGCACCGGCCGCACCTGGATCGACATGGTCGTGCCGCTGCGCAGCGCGGCGGCCGGTCCGCCCGAGGTGGCGGTGGTGCTGCGGGTGGGGCTGGACGACGCCCTGCTGCCGATGCTGCGCCACGGGCCGTCGGCCCTGCGCAGCAGCCGTTCGCTGCTGGTGCGCCGCGAGGGCGACAGCCTGGTGGGCCTGTCCAGCCAGCGGCCCGTGCCGCTGGACCAGCCCGGCCTGCTGGCCGGCCGCGCCCTGTCCGGGGAGCAGCCGCTGGGCCGCTGGTTCGAGGGCGTGGACTACCGGGGCGTGCCGGTGGCCGGCGTGGTGCGGGAGGTACCCGGCACGGAGTGGATGCTGGTGGCCAAGGCGGACGCCGCCGCGCTGCGCAGCGAGTCGCTGAAGGACGCGCTGTGGATCGCCGCCACGGGCGCCATCGCGCTGCTGTGCAGCATCGTCGGCATGGTCGTGCTGCGCGAGCGCCGGGGGCGGGCCCAGGCACAGGCGCAGCACGATGCCCAGGAAGAGCAGCTGCGCGCACTGGCGCTGGTGCAGGCCATCGCCGAGGGCTCGGAGGACGCCATCTACGCCAAGGACCTGCAGGGCCGCTACCTGCTGTGCAACCGCGCGGCCAGCCGCGTGCTGGGCAGCGAGCCGCAGGCCATCCTGGGCACCGACGACGGCGCCTACCTGCCGCCGGCGCAGGCGGCGGCGCTGCGTGCCAACGATGCGCAGGTCATGGCCGAGGGACGCGTGCACACCTACGAGGAGGTGATCAGCAGCGGCGACGTGAACCTCACCTTCCTGGCCACCAAGGGGCCGCTGCGCGACGACGAGGGGCACGTCATCGGCCTGTTCGGCATCTCGCGCGACATCACCGAGCGCAAGCACGCGGAGCTGGCGCTGCGCGACGCGACGGCGCTGGTGCAGGCGGTCACGGACTCGGTGCTGGACCACATGGCGGTGCTCGACCAGGCCGGCACCATCGTCAAGGTCAACGAGGCCTGGAAACGCTTTGCCGCCGACAACGGCTACGGCAGCCCGGAGCCCGCGCTCCGGTGCGGCCTGGGCATGAGCTACTTGGCCATCTGCGGCACGGCCCGGGGGGCGGAGGCCGCCGAGGCCGCGCACGTGGCCGAGGGCATCGCGGCGGTGCTGGCGGGCCGGGAGCCGTCCTTCTCGCACGAGTACGCCTGCCACTCGCCACAGCGCCAGCGCTGGTTCCACATGACCGTCACGCCGCTGCGCACGCAGGCCGGCGGCGCGGTGGTGGTGCACAGCGACATCACCGAGCGCCACCTGGCGCAGGAGCAGCTGCGCAAGCTCTCGCTGGCCGTGGCGCAAAGCCCCATCGGCATCGCCATCCGCGACACCGCGGGCCGCATCGAGTACGTCAACGACACCTTCACGCGCATCAGCGGCTTCAGCCGCGAGGAGCTGGTGGGCTCGCGCTACGGCGGGCCGCACAGCGCGCTGGCGTCCACACCGCGCGAGGGCCGGCTGTGGCGCACGCTGCAGCGCGGCCAGCCGTGGTCCGGCGAGTTCCGCACCCGGCGCAAGAACGGCGAGCCCTGCGACGTGCTCGTGCATGCCGCGCCCATCCGCCAGGACGACGGGCGCATCACGCACCACCTCTGGATCGGCGAGGACGTGACCGAGAAGAAGCGCATCGCCGCCGAGCTCGACCACCACCGCCACCGGCTGCAGGAGCTGGTGCAGGAGCGCACGCAGCAGCTGCAGCAGGCCAATGAAGCGCTGCTGCTGGCACGCGACCGGGCCGACGCCGCCAGCCGGGCCAAGAGCGCGTTCCTGGCCAACATGAGCCACGAGATCCGCACGCCGCTCAACGCCATCCTGGGCCTGACGCACCTGATGCGCCGCGACGCCCGCGACCCCGTGGCGCTGGAGCGGCTGGCCCGGGTCGGCAACGCGGCCACGCTGCTGCTGCAGGTGGTCAACGACGTGCTGGACCTCTCCAAGATCGAGGCGGGCCGCATGGAGCTGGAGGAGGCCGACTTCTCGCTGCGCGCCCTGCTGGCGGGCAGCCATGCGCTGGTGGCCGAGCAGGCGCGCGCCAAGAGCCTGCGGCTGACGGTTGATGCCGGCGACGTGCCCGATGCGCTGCGCGGCGACCCGACACGGCTGTCACAGGCGCTGCTGAACCTGCTGAGCAACGCGGTGAAGTTCACCGAGCGCGGCGAGGTGCAGGTGCGCGCCGAGGTGCTTGAGCGTGCCGAACGCGGCCTGCGGCTGGGCCTGTGCGTGCGCGACACGGGCATCGGCATCGCGCCCGACAAGCTGGATCAGATCTTCGGCGCCTTCGTGCAGGAGGATGCCTCGACCACGCGGCGCTTTGGCGGCACCGGGCTGGGGCTGGCGATCACGCAGCGCCTGGCGGGGCTGATGGGCGGCCGGGTGG
>JAEYPG010000391.1 GCA_023410975.1 Pseudomonadota bacterium | reverse complement strand
GAGCCCGCTTCGACGTATTTGCCGACCCAATTGCTGCCCGAGCCGTAGCGCACGAAACTGCGCGTGGCGAGCTTGAAATAAGCATATTCGCTGGCCACCCGGTTCCAGGTCCCGGAGGAGGTCGGAGAAATGTCTTTGGCAGTTTCGCTGGTATTTCCAGCCGCGGTGGCGGCATTTTCAGCATCCTGGCCGCCGCCGCAGGCGGTGGCGAGGAAGGCGCTCGCCATCAAGGCGGCAAGCAAAGCAAGGCGGGAAGAGCGATTTTGTGGCGGCATGATGTCTATAAAAGCAGACATGAAAAGGCATCCCGGCGCCGAGCCAATGGCCAAGACCGGGGGCGGCTGAGCGCAGTCGATGCCTAGTTACTGCGCCGAACTTGGGATCACGGCTACCGGCCGAAGCCATGCAGGGGACGTGACCTGTTGCGCATGAAACCCGGGTCAATCACCCAGGAAATCCATGCGCTTTATTTGTGGCTGCTCAAGTTTGGAAGGACTCGCTTTCAGCAAATGGGCTGGGCCGAATTCGCTGCGGCTTCAGAACAGAGCACGCTTACTTCCCTTGGAAAAGGATGCAAACGTGATACAAAATCTGATTGAAACGCAACTTCTCTCCACGCCCAACATAGGCGCAGGCCGAAGAAACCGTGGAGGAATGGCGAGATGATAGATATGAATCGATAGCCTGCGCCGGCGTGATGACAATGCTTTGTCAATTGAAATCTTCAGACACATTGCGTCGCAGGCCTTGCGAAGCCCGGAATTCCCGGCGATTTGATTTAGGTTTCAACCAGTTCCTGGCCCGTACCAAACGGCGCAACCTGCCGGCGGCGGCCGCTGAGGCCGCCGCGCGGGCTCAGCGATCTCAGGCCGGGCGCGGGCCCACTTCGAATTCGAAGCCCGCCACGCCGGCCACGCCGCCGCGCACGCGGTCGCCCGGCTGCAGCGCGCCGACGCCGGCGGGCGTGCCGGTGAAGATCAGGTCGCCGGGTTGCAGCGCCACGGCCTGCGAGATGTGGCTGATGATGTCCGGCACCGGCCAGATCAGCTCGGTCAGGTCGCCCTGCTGGCGCAGCTCGCCGTTGACCTGCAGCCAGATGCGTCCGGCCTCCGGGTGCCCCACCGCCGACACCGGCTGCAGCGCGCCACAAGGTGCGGACGCATCGAAGCCCTTGGACCAGTCCCAGGGCCGGCTCATCTGCTTGGCCGTGTCCTGCAGGTCGCGCCGCGTGAGGTCCACGCCCACGCCGTAGCCCCACACCAGCGCCAGCGCCTGCTCCGGCGCGATGCGGCTGCCGCCCTGGGACAGCGCCACCACCAGCTCGACCTCGTGGTGCAGGTTGGAGGTGAGCGTGGGGTAGGGCACCACGCCCTCGGCCGGCACCACCGCGTCGGCGGGCTTCATGAAGAAGAACGGCGGCTCGCGCGTGGGGTCGTTGCCCATCTCGCGCGCATGCGCGGCGTAGTTGCGGCCGACGCAGAACACGCGCCGGATCGGGAAGCGCGCGCCGCTGCCGGCCACGGCGAGCGAGGGCACCGGTGAGGGCGGGAAAACGTAATCGGTCATGTCGTGTCTCCTGGGCGAAGCCCGCCGCGAAAAGCGCGGGGGCGCGAAGCGCAGCGTAGCCGCCGGCGCACGCCGCGCCGGCGTTGGCGCCCGCGCCCTGTCCACGCCGCGGGACGGCACGGCTTATGCCCCGGGCGCGGGACCTGTTTCGCCGGAGGCAAGAAGTCCGCTGCCATGGCCCTGCGCCCGACGCCAACCCACCTGCGCGCGGATGCCCCGCGGTTGCGCCACGGGCTGCGCACGGCGCTCAGCGCCCACGTCACCAACGGGCTGTCGGCCGCGCTGGGGCTGCTGCTGATCTCGGCCGGCGTGCACGCGGCGCTGGGTGCGTCCGCCGCTTCGGCGGCATCGGTGGGCGTGATCGTGTGCATCCCGCCGGACCAGCCCGGGCCGCGGCGCGGCAAGCTGCTGCGGCTGCTGCCGGCGGCACTGTTCGGCTGGCCGCTGTTCTGGGCCGCCTACGCGCTGCACGGCAACGCCTGGCTGCTGGGGCTGCTGCTGGTGCCCGCCACCTTCGTCGCCTTCCTGGCTGGCGCCTGGGGCAAGCGCGGGCTGCCGATCGTGGTGTCGGTGATGTTCGCGATGGTGTTCGCCACCGCCGTGCCGCGCCATGAAGCCGCGGGCGCGGCGCTGCAGGGGGCGCTGCATTTCGCGCTGGGCGCGGGGCTCTACCTGCTGTGGGCCACGGCGGCCAACGCGCTGCTCAACCGCTGCTACCGGGTGCAGATGCTGGCCGGCGTGCTGTTCACGCTGGCGGAGCTGATGCGGCTGCAGGCGGCGCGCTTCGTGCCGGCGCCGGCCGCGGCACCGGCGCTGGACGCGCTGCTGCGCCACCAGGCCGCGCTGGCGGACCAGCTGCAGGCGGTGCGCGACCTGGTGCTGGAGTCGCCGCGCACGCCGCGGCGCCAGCGCCAGGCGGGACTGCTGCTGCACGTGCTGGAGCTGCGCGACCACCTGCTGGCCTGCGAGCTGGACCTGGAGGGGCTGCTGGCGCA
>JAEYPG010000338.1 GCA_023410975.1 Pseudomonadota bacterium | reverse complement strand
CGCACGCGCGGCAACAGGGCGTCGAGCAGCGTCACGGTCAGCGCGCGCCACTCGATCACCCACTGCTCGCCCGGAACGCGCAGCCGGGTGCCGAACTCCGAGTCCAGCGGCTGGATCACGCCGGCATCGAGCAGCAGCCCGCCGTTGCGGTACTCGGGCAGGCCGGTGAGCTCCTCCAGCCCCGTGATCTGCACGCCCGCGGCCTGGAAAGGCTCGACCAGCGAATAGCTCAGCCACTGGCTGAGCTTGTGGAAGGGCACCCAGCCGGCGCTGGGCCCCTCGCCACCGGCCAGCGGATGCGCCCAGGCGTCGCCCACCGGCACGCCCATGAACTGCTGCCCGCTGGGCCAGATGGCGCTGAAGGCGTCCAGCAGCGCCTGCAGCAGCCGCGCCGCCGACACCTGGTGGTGCAGCGCCGTGCTGCCCGGCACCACGTGGTGGTTGTGCAGCCGCGGCGCGTGGTGGTGGTGTGTCAGCGCATCGAAGAGGTGGCCGGGCCGCCCGTCGGCCGTGAAGGTCTCGACCTGCGCGCGCAGCGCCTGCGCCAGCCGGCGCAGCAGCGCGACGCGGCCCTCCAGCCCCAGCAGCGGGTTGTCCTCGCGCACCTGGAAGATCGCCGCCAGCGTGGGCACGTCGATGCGCGCCAGCGCCTTGGCGTCTACCCGGCAGGGGTCGCCCATGTCGCTGGAGAAGGCGCCGGCCAGGAAGCCGCGCAGGCTCGCCACGCCCAGGCCCTCGGAGCGGGCGAACGTCTGGCCGCTTTCCTTCTCCACGTATTGCCACTGCGCGCCGGCGCCGGCATCGAGCAGCACGCTGATGAACACCAGCTCGATATGCGCGCGTGCCCGCGCCACCTGGCCGTGGCCGGCAAGCTTGGCATCCACCTCGGCCAGCCGGTTCACGCCGCCGGCTTCGAAATGTCGCCAGCGGCTGTGCAGCGGGACGCGCCCGTCCGGGAAGCGCGCGCGGGTCAGCGCCGCGATGCGCTGCGCCACCTCGTCGAGGCGGGATTCGTCGAGCCGGAAATGCTCCGAGCGCCCCTCGCGCACCGCCTGCGTGAGGTGGGCGCAGCGCTCGCGCACCGTGGCGGCCTGGCGCAGCCGCCGCACGCCCTCGGCCACGTCGCCGGGGCTCAGCGTGGGGTTGAGGTCATTCGACAAGGTTGCGCCCCTTCGTGGCCGCCAGCTGGCCGGCGTCCGGCACGCTGCCGTCGGTGAAATAGCCCGCGGCGATCTTGGCCTCGATCTCCACCCGGGCGTCCGCGGGAACCAGCTCGTCGGGAATCTTGATGCGCTCGCCCACCTCGATGCCGCTGCCGGTGATGGCGTCGTACTTGTCGTTGCTCATGCTCACCAGGCGGTGGATCTTCCTGATGCCCAGCCAGTGCAGCACGTCGGGCATCAGCTCCTGGAAGCGCATGTCCTGCACGCCGGCCACGCACTCGGTGCGCAGGAAGTACTTGTCGGCGCTGTCGCCGCCCACCTGGCGCTTGCGCGCGTTGTAGACCAGGAACTTCGTCACTTCGCCCAGCGCGCGGCCCTCCTTGCGGCTGTAGGCGATCAGCCCCACGCCGCCGGCCTGCGCGCCCTTGATGCACTCCTCGATCGCATGCGTCAGGTACGGCCGGCAGGTGCAGATGTCGGAGCCGAACACGTCCGAGCCGTTGCACTCGTCATGCACCCGCGCCGTGAGCGTGACCTCGGGGTTGGCCAGGTCCTGCACCTTGCCGAAGACGTAGAGCGTCTGCCCGCCGATGGGCGGCAGGAACACCTCCAGGTCTCCGCGCGTGACCAGCTCCGGGTACATGCCGCCGGTCTCCTCGAACAGCGTCTTGCGCAGCACCGCCTCGCTCACGCCGAAGCGCTTGGCCACGCCGGGCAGCCACCACACGGGCTCCACGGCGATCTTGGTGACGGTGGCGGAGGAGTCCTCCAGCAGGATCTTCCCGTCCACCTGCAGCCGCTGGAACGCCAGTGCCTGTCGCACCTCGGGCAGGTGGATGTGCGCCTGCGTCACGGCGATGGTGGGGCGGATGTCCACGCCCTGCGCGAGCGCCTCGGCGAACACCTCCGCCACCGAGGCGCCCCAGGGATCGATGGAAACGATCTTCTGCGGGTCGGCCCATTGCGGGTAGGGGCCGATGCGCTCGGTGGGCGCGGTGTTGGTGAGGTCGGCGCGGTGGCCCTTGGTCAGGTTGCCGGCGGCCACCGCCAGCGCGCGGTACACGCCGTAGCTGCCGCTGTGCGTGCCGATGACGTTGCGCTGGCTGCGGTTGGTGGTGGTGCCGATGAGCGGCCCGCGCTCCTTCGGGTCCGCCGCCCCCCAGTGGATGGCCGGTGCACCGCCGGCACCCTGGCCGGGATGGGACGTCAGCCGTATGTGGCTGCTGCCCTTGGTGGAGGTGGACGATTCGGTGCTCATCGCGGTCTCCTTCCTGCTGCTTGCTGGTAGCTAGCGCTCGCCCTTGCGGTAGGGCCTCATCAAGGCTTGAGGATAAGCCGCCCTTCGTGCCATCACGACCAGCGCGACGATGGCCATGGCATAGGGCAGCATCAGCCAAACCTGGTAGGGCAGCGCCTCCACGGCGCCGCCTTGTTGCAGCCGCAACTGCAACGCGTCGAAGAAGGCGAACAGCAGCGCGCCCAGCAGGGCCTTGCCCGGCCGCCACGAGGCGAAGACGACCAGCGCCACGCACACCCAGCCGCGGCCGTTGACCATGTTGAAGTAGAAGGCGTTGAAGGCCGAGAGCGTGAGGAAGGCCCCCGCCACGCCCATCAGCGCCGACCCCGCCACCACCGCGCCGGTGCGCAGCCGCGCCACCGACAGGCCCTGGCCCTCGGCGGCGGCCGGGTTTTCGCCCACCATGCGGATCGCCAGGCCCAAAGGTGTGCGGTGCAACAAGTACGCGAGCAGCGGCACCAGCCCCAGCGCCAGCAGCGTCAGCGCCGTCTGCTCGGCCAGCACCGGCACGGGCAGCGCGCTCAGCGGCTCGAAGGGCGTGATGGTGGGCGGGCGCTCCACCTTCGGAAAGCTCACGCGGTAGGCGTAGCTCGCCAGGCTGGTGGCCAGCAGCGTCAAACCGAGCCCCGCCACGTGCTGGCTCAGCGCCAGCGTGACGGTCAGGAAGGCGTGCAGCAGCCCCAGCAGCGCGCCCACCGCGGCGGCCACCAGCACGCCGCTCCACAGCCCGTGGCCGGCGTAGACGGTGAGCCAGCCGGCGAAGGCGCCGGCAACCATGATCCCTTCCACGCCCAGGTTCAGCACCCCGGCGCGCTCGCACAGCAGCACGCCCAGCGTGCCGAAGACCAGCGGCGTGGCGATGCGCAGCACCGCGACCCAGAAGGGGGCGGCGGCAAGCAGGTCCAGCACCTCGCTCATGCCGCCCCTCCCGCCGCCGCCGCCCGGCGCCGGACAACGCGGTAGTTCACCAGCAGCGTCGCCATGAGCATGGCGATCAGCGCCAGCGCGACGATCACGTCGGCGATGTAGGTGGGCACGCCCACCTGGCGGCTCATGCCGTCGGCACCGACCAGGATGCCGGCGACGAAGGTGGCCGCCGCCACCACCCCCAGCGGGTTCAGCCCGGCCAGCATCGCCACCACGATGCCGCTGTAGCCGTAGCCTGGCGACATGTCCAGCGTCAGGTAGCCGGCGCGGCCCGCCACCTCGATCGCGCCGGCCAGCCCGGCCAGCGCGCCGGACATCAGCGCCACCAGCACCGTCACCCGCTGCACCGGCATGCCGGCGAAGGCCGCGGCGCGCGCGTTGGCGCCCACGGCGCGGATCTCGAAGCCCAGCGTGGTCTGCCGCAGCAGCAAGGCCAGCGCCGCGGCCAGCCCCAGCGCCGCCAGCAGCCCGTTGTGCAGCCGGCTGCGCGGCACCAGGTTGCCGATCTGAAGCTCCTCGGGCAGCGCGATGCTCTGCGGCCAGCCCATGGCCATCGGGTCTTTCATCGGGCCGTCGAGCATGGCCGACACGCCCAGCAGCACGATGAAGTTCAGCAGCAGCGTGGTCACGACCTCGTCCACGCCCAGCCGCTTGAGCAGCGCCGGCCCCAGCAGCAGCAGCGCGCCCGCGGCCATGGCGGCGGCGATCATCAGCGCGAAGGAGCCGCCCGCGCCGGCCACCGCCACCGCGGCCAGCGCGCCGGCGTAAAGCTGGCCTTCGGCGCCGATGTTCCAGAGCCGCGCCCGGAAGGCCACCGCCGCCGCCAGCCCGGTGAGGATCAGCGGCGTGGCGCGCGTGAGCGTCTCCGTGAGCGCCAGCCGCGAGCCGAAGCCGCCTTCGATCAGCAGCCAGTACGCGCGCCCCACCGGCGCGCCGGCCCAGGCCACCAGCGCGGCGCTCAAGCCCAGCGTCAGCGCCACGGCCAGCAGCGGTGCGGCCAGCGCCATGGCGCGTGAAGGCGCGGCGCGCCGTTCAAGCCGCATGCACCACCTCGTCGCTAGAAGATGAAGAAGACACCGGCGCCGCCGCCGCGCCCGCCATGGCCAGGCCGATCTCGGCGCGTGTCCACTGCGCCGCCGGGCGCGCCGGCCCCAGCCGTCCGTGGTGCATCACGGCGATGCGGTCCGACAGCGCGAACAGCTCGTCCAGGTCGTCGCTGATCAGCAGCAGCGCCGCCCCTTCGGCGCAGGCCTGCTGCAGTCGGCCGTGCACGTAGGCCACCGCGCCCACGTCCAGGCCCCAGGTCGGCTGGTTCGCCACGATCAATTTGGGCGCCGGCGCGGCCGGGTCGCCCGCCAGCGCGCGGCCCAGGATGAGCTTTTGCAGGTTGCCCCCCGACAGCCGCCGCGCCGGCGTCGCCAGGCCGCCGCCCTCGGTGCCGCGCACGTCGAAGCGTTTCACCAGCGACGACGCATGCGCCTGGGCGCGGCGGCGCCTGAGCCAGCCCAGCAGCGAGAAGCTCGCGCCCGCGTAGCGCTCCAGCACCGCGTTCTCCCACAGCGCCAGGTCGCCGATGGCGCCCACGGCGTGGCGGTCCTCCGGGATGCGCGCCACCCCGGCGGCCAGCCAGGCGCGCGGCCGCGCGGGCAGCCGCCGGCCCTCGAACACCAGCGTGCCGCCGTCCAGCGCCTGCACGCCGCACAGCAGGTCCGCCAGCACCTGCTGGCCGTTGCCCGAGATGCCGGCGATGCCCAGGATTTCGTTGGCGTGCAGCTCCAGCGTCACGCGGTCGAGCTTCGGGCGCGGCTTGCCGGCCACGTGCGCGTCCCGCAGGCGGCACACCAGTGCACCGGGCTGGCGCACGCTGCGCCCCGCCGGTGCAAGCGCACGGCCCACCATGGCCTCGGCCAGCACCGCCTTGTCCACGCCCTCTAGGCTGTCGAAGCGCGCCGCGAGCCTGCCCGCGCGCAGCACCGCGACGCGGTCCGAGACGCGCCGCACCTCGTCGAGCTTGTGGCTGATGAAGACGATGGACAGCCCCTCGCGCACCATGCCGCGCAGCGTGGCGAACAGCGCCTCGCTCTGCTGCGGCGTCAGCACCGCGGTGGGCTCGTCCAGGATCAGCACCCGCGCCCCGCGCACCAGCGCCTTCAGGATTTCAACTTGCTGCCGCTCGCCGATGGACAGCTCGCCGATGCGCGCCTCCGGGTCTACGTGCAGCCCGAAGCGCTGCGCCGTCGCCAGCAGCCGCTCGCGCGCGGCGCGCCGGCGCGAGAAGGGCTGCCACAGCGGCTCGGTGCCCAGCATCACGTTGTCCAGCACGCTGAGGTTGTCGGCCAGCGTGAAGTGCTGGTGCACCATGCCGATGCCCGCGGCCAGCGCCGCGCGGGTGTCGCCCGGCGGCAAGGGCCTGCCGTCCACCTCGATGCGGCCCGCGTCGGGCAGGTAGTGCCCGAACAGGATCGCCATCAGCGTGCTCTTGCCCGCGCCGTTCTCGCCCAGCAGGGCCAGCACCTCGCCGCGGCCCAGCTCCAGCGAGATGTCGTCGTTGGCCACCAGCGCGCCGAAGCGCTTGCTGATGTGGGACAGGCGCAGCAGCGGCGCTTCGGTGGCGGCGGGGGAGGGGGCGCTCACGGGAAAAGGCCGGGACTGCGGCTCGTGCGCTTACTTGGCCTTCGGGGCGCTGTCGTCCACCTTGACCACGAAGGAGCCGTCCAGGATCGCCTTCTCCTTGGCCTTGACGCGGGCCTTGAGCTCGGCCGGCACCTTGGCCTCGAAGGTGCCCAGCGGCGCGAGCTCGGAGCCCTTGTGCTTCATGGTCGAGTAGGCGCCGTAGTCCTCGGCCGAGAACTGGCCGGCCTTCACCTTCTTGAGCGCGGCCTCGATGGTGGGCTCCATGTTCCACAGCGCCGAGGCCACCACGGTGTCGGGGTAGGTGCTTTGCGTGTTGATCACGTTGCCCACGGCCAGCACCTTGCGCTCCTTGGCCGCGTCCGACACGCCGAAGCGCTCGGCGTACATCACGTCGGCGCCCTTGTCGATCATGGCGAAGGCCGCTTCCTTGGCCTTGGGCGGGTCGAACCAGCTGTTGATGAAGCTGATGCTGAACTCGGCCTTCGGGTTCACCTCGCGCGCGCCGGCGATGAAGGCGTTCATCAGCCGGTTGACCTCGGGGATGGGGTAGCCGCCGACCATGCCGATCTTGCCGCTCTTGCTCATGCCCGCGGCGAGCATGCCGGTGAGGTAGGCCGGCTCCTGGATGTAGTTGTCGAAGACGGAGAAGTTGGGCGCCTGCGGCTTGCCGGAGCTGCCCATGAGGAAGGCGACCTTGGGATAGTCCTTGGCCACCTTGCGCGCCGCGGCCTCCACCGCGAAGGACTCGCCCACCACCAGCGCGTGGCCGCCCTCGGCGTACTGGCGCATCACGCGCTCGTAGTCGGCGTTGGCCACGTTCTCGCTGAACACGTACTCGATCTCGCCGCGCGCCGCCGCCGCCTTGAGCGCCTTGTCGATGCGGCTGACCCACTGCTGCTCCACCGGCACGGTGTAGATGGCGGCCACTTTCAGCTTGGACTGCGCCAGCGCCGAACCGGCGCCGCCCAGCAAGGCCGCGGCGGCCACCAGGGCCAGCACGGGACGACGGGACATCGATTGCATGGGAATCCCTCCTTCAGGCGATTTCTCTTGAGTTGTACACGCCCTGACGCAAGAGCTGTTCCAGTTCACGCCAGCTTTTTGCATGCGGGCTCGCCCTGAAAGGCCGCGCGCCGCCTTGGGCAAGCGCTGGGGTGTCAAGAGGGGCGGCTCCTACAATTGAGGGTTTGCCCGACTGAAGCGAGAAGCTGCCGCCATGAACCTTTCCGCCCTTACCGCCCTGTCGCCGCTGGACGGCCGCTATGCCGCCAAGGTGGCGGCGCTGCGTCCCCTGCTGTCCGAGTTCGGCCTGATGCACCGCCGCGTGCAGGTCGAGGTCGAGTGGTTCATCGCGCTGTCGGATGCCGGCTTCGCCGAGTTCATGCCGCTGTCGCAGGCCTCGCGCGAGCTGCTGCGCGGCCTGGTGCAGAACTTCTCCGAGGCCGACGCGCAGGCGATCAAGGACATCGAGAAGACCACCAACCACGACGTCAAGGCCGTGGAGTACTGGATCAAGTCGCGCTTCGAAGGCCAGGCCGAGCTGCAGGCCGCCGGCGAGTTCGTGCACTTCGCCTGCACCAGCGAGGACATCAACAACACCAGCCACGCGCTGATGCTCACGGCCGCGCGCGAGCAGGTGCTGCTGCCGACGCTGGACCGCGTGATCGAGCGCCTGGCGTCCATGGCGCACCAGTTCGCCGGCGAGCCCATGCTCAGC
>JAEYPG010000289.1 GCA_023410975.1 Pseudomonadota bacterium | reverse complement strand
TGGTCTGGCCTCGGTGGCCTGCGCCAGAGCACTCGCTGGCATGGTCGTATTGGCGGCGGCGTCATCAGGCCTATGCCAATGCATGCCACCGCCGACGCGCACTTTTGCAGCAACTACAACTGTAGGGCTAAGCTCGACGGTCCGGCTTGCCAATGCCGAGCGAAGGTACGGCTCGAAGATGGCGCTGACGTTGGCGAACGTTTCATAGGCCGAGCGTCCCAGCGCGATGGCGCTGCGCGGTCCGATCAGGCTGGCATAGGCGTCGTTGAAGATCAGCAGCGCCTGCTCTCCCCAGGACAGCGCCATCATCCGCGGGCTTTGCAGCATCAGGTTGACCATGGCGCGCAGGGCTGGCGATCACTGCCCGCTGGGGCCCAGCGGCGTCGCCGCCCAGTCGTGCGAGCGGATGCGCTGCGCCATCTCGCCGCTGGCGAATGGCCAAACAGCAACTTTGTCGTCGGATTGAGCGATGTTCACACGCCAGCGTAGCCCGTAGCTGCGTCGTACTCCACCGGCGCTGCCGTTGGTGAGATACCGATTCCTCATCTGTAGGAATCAACTGAATGTCCGCGGGTGGCCTGTTAAGCCAGATAATTGTCCATAATCTCGTCTAATAAAAATCAGCAGCAAGTAAGCGTCTCAAAGCCTGCCAGCCGGCGGGCCCAGGCCCATCAAGAGCTTGCCCCGCCCAGGCTCCCCGTGCGCAGGCCCGCGGCCGTGACACGCCACGGGTAGCGGCTGCCGTCACTGCGCCTGGATTGGAATCGACAAGCTGTTCGCAAGAGGTCTGCCAAGCAATGAGCGTGCAGCACATCCAGCCGCCTTGGCTTCAGGACAACTCCCCGCTGTTGCCGCGGGCCGCTCACCAGGACGTGGCCGTCCGAAAGTTGCGGCGACAAGTTTCGTGACGCATTCGCCGTGGCTTCAATGGTGGCCTGCGCCGGTGCCACAGCAGAACGCTCAGTCCGGCGCCCGAAGTCGCAAAGGGCGATTTCGACGTAACCATCGTCCAGCCCGAGCACTGCGAACACCCGGATCACCAAGTGGTCTTCCGGTCAAACATCACGGCGCTGAAGGCCGAGTTGGCCGGCAGCATGTCTTGCAATGATGACGTAACGTTGTCGCTGCGCCCTGGACGACATCATCCGGCCACGGATGCGCAACCGAGCGCTCGATTCCGATCCCTTCTCTCAACAACATAGAACATGGACCAAGACAAGGTACGCCAGTTCTGGACGACGGTGGCAGACCACGGGCCGACCCTGTGCGCGATGCTGGATGCATCTGCCGCAGCGGTAGACCTTCAGCCTTCGATCACGCGGATCGGACGCATCGTGGAAGCGCTACGCGACGCCGCGGCCGATATCGACCCGGTGCTGCGCGTCGGAGTCGATCAAGTACCGGCCAATGATGGGGCCGTGCTGCGCATTGCCATCAGCTGCAACCACGATCCCGATGGCATCGAGGCAGTTCAGAGGCTCGTGGCGGCGGCACCCGCGATGCCGCCACGAATCCGCGTTTGCGCGTTCTCGCAGCCACTACCCTGGGAAATGGCCTGCGGGCTGGGTCCGCTGGAATTCCTGGGCCACGATGTCCCGATCCACCAGGTGCGTTTCCTGGCCAAGCCCAGCCTCACCGGCCCGGGGACCTTCGACATTGCCTGCTTCGTGCCGGAACTGGCTGTAACGGACGTGGATATGGAGGACGTCCCCGGGGCACTGTTTGCCAATCTCGCCTTGAGCATGGGCATCGGCGAGCTGCGCGTGATGACGCGCGTGAACAATATCGACACCGTGGTCACCGATCACGCGCCGGCCGAGGCTGTTCATGCCTGGGACCTCGTGCACCTCATCGACAGCGCGTTGACGCACTGAACCCGGTCATGCCGCCCAACGGTGCCGTGCTGCAGCTGAACGAGGCTGCCGTGCGCTACTCGTTGCCGCCCGGCTTCGGGCTGTCGCCGGTGCGCTCGCCCTTCAAATTCCCACCAGCGCCGTGATCTGCTCCGGTGAGCGGTAGCCGGCCTCGACACCTGCGACGCCCGTTGCCGCCTTGCGATAGACGATGACCGGCACGCTCTGGACGCCGAGCTGGTTGAAGATCTCCGTGTTGGCCTTGACCAGCGCCAGCGCCTCCGCGGGCGGCTCGGACGCCGGCGGGCCGGATCGGCCGGCGCTGACCGCCGCCTCGTTGCCCGCCATGGCAGCCACCGGATCGCTGGCCGCCATGATGACGGCGCCATGCTCCGCGCCGCCCCGCAGCAGCCCAACAGGAATCCAGACCATCTTCAGCCGGTTGTGCAGCACCTGGCTGTCCGTCCACAGCCGCGCGCAGTGCGGGCAGGTGGCGTCGAAGAACACATAGATGGTGTTGGCCGCCATGGCCGGCCCTACGGAAAAGCCTCGGGCGGTGGCCGCCAGCGCCATGGGATCAGCCACCTTGGCGGAAGAAGCCTTGTCCGCGCCTGCACCTGCCGTGCCTTCGTTCCGGCTGCAGGCGGCCAGGGCGCCGGCAACGAGGGACAAGCCGGCCAAGCGCAGAACTGCCCTGCGGCCCGGGTTCGTGAAGTCGTGATGGAGGTTCATGGCGGTCATGCGGCATGCCGCGTGCGCAGCAAGCGACGTTGCGAAAGCATCAAAGGATGGCACAGGCTCCAAGCTCCGGGCGGAAACGGTTAAAGCCCCACGCTCAACCCCGAGGAGATTGCCAACGCGGACCGGTGCTGGGAGCGCCGTTTCGCTGGCTCAGCGTCAAGCACTATGTCCCGGCCAATCCGTTCTCTGGTGTGCGCGTGCGCGGCACACGTGCGGCGGGGCTGGACACGACACGGGTGTTCTCGGTCGGCGAGCGGCATCTGCCGCGCACCGTGGCCGACGGTCTGGAGTCATTGAATGGCCTCCACGCCGTAGCGCTCCTTCATGAGCCGGTTGACGAAGCGCCAGCCGATGGTCGTGTCGTACACGGCGTTGTCGCGGCTGAAGGCGGAAGGTGCCCGGCCTGGTTGGCGCAGCCGTAGATCACATCGGTGACAGCCGCCCAGTCCACGCCCGGGTTGCGGGCCATCAGTGCCTTGACGGGTATGGCGCCGAGGTCGTCGGCGCGGACGCTGGAGAGCGCGCCAACGTAACGGCCGAAGGGAGTGCGGATCGCATCGCAGATGAACGCATGGTTCATGGCCGGATTCCCAATGTCGGGTTTGAAGGGAACGGGATCAGTCCAGCAGCAGGCCGAGTTCACCCAGCTTCTGGCCATGGCCGCCCGCCCTGACCAGATTGCGCAGCTCCTGCTCCAGCGCGGAGGGGTTCTGGCGGCGCGCCCAGAAGACGGGGCCGCCTTCCCAGCGCGGAAAACCGTAGCCCTGCACCAGCACCACGTCGATGTCGCTGGCACGTGCAGCCACACCCTCGGCCATCAGCAGCGCGGACTCGTTGACCATGGCCAGCAGTGCTCGGCGCTGGATGGTGGAGGCGCCGATAGGCTGGCGCGTGATGCCACGCCGCGCGCTGGCCGCTTCGATGAGGGCGCGCACGGCAGCGTCCGTGGTGGGGGCCTGCCTGCCGCCGGGATAGGCATAGTAGCCAGCGCCGCTCTTGCGGCCGAGCCTTCCCTGCTCGCACAGCTCATCGAGGATACTCACGTAGCGCTCGCGCGGGTCGCGCGTGGCGGCCTGCGCCTTGCGCATGCGCCAGGCAATGTCGAGCCCGGAGAGGTCGGCCACCGCGAAAGGCCCCATCGCGAAGCCCGTCGCGGTGAGCGCGCCATCCACGTGCTCCGGCCAGGCGCCCTCCTCCAGCATGAACTCGCACTGCTTGCGGTAGGCGTTGTAGATGCGGTTGCCGATGAAGCCGAAGGCGTTGCCACACAGCACAGGCGTCTTCTTCAGTCGCTTGCCCAGCGCCATGCCGGTGGCCAGTACCTCGGGCGCGGGGGGCTCGCCCCGCCCCACCCCCACCCGCGTAATAA
>JAEYPG010000100.1 GCA_023410975.1 Pseudomonadota bacterium | reverse complement strand
GCTGAGCGCCGGGCCGGCGCCGGCGCCCCAGGCCGGCGCGGCGCCATGAGCGGCGGCGCGCTCGGCCGCCAATGCCCTGGCGGGACCGGCCGCGTCAGCTCGTGAGCAGCATGACCGCCACGGCGGCTGCCATCACGCCCGTGGCGGCCCAGCCGAAAACGCGATGCCGCCGGCTCATCGTGAGCTCGCCCATGAGACGGCGCGACTGCCCGATCCACATCATCGCGACCATGATCGGCACCGAGATGACGCCGTTGACGATGGCACTCCACACCAGTGCGCGGATCGGATCGACCTCGAACACGCTCATGACGGTGCCGATGCCCGTGGCCGCGACGATGATGGCGTAGAAGCCCCGCGCCTCGCGGAAGCCGTGGGACAGGCCCGCCTTCCACCCGAAGATCTCGCTGACGGCGTAGGCCGCCGAGCCCGCGAGCACGGGCACCGCCAGCAGCCCGGTGCCGATGATGCCCAGCGCGAAGACGGCAAAGGCGAACTCGCCGGCCACCGGGCGCAGCGCCTCGGCCGCCTGTGCCGAGGTCTGGATGTGCGTGATGCCGTGCTGGTGCAGGGTCACCGCGGTGGCCACCACGATGCAAAGCGCCACCGCGTTGGACAGCAGCATGCCGACGTAGGTGTCCTGCTTGATGCGCGCCAAGTGCTCGGCCGCGTAGGCCGGGTGATCTCGCAACCTTGTCGCCTCGGGACGGCGGTGGTTGTCCTCCACCTCCTGCGCGGCCTGCCAGAAGAACAGGTACGGGCTGATGGTCGTGCCCAGCACGGCCACCACCATGCCCGCGTAATCGCCGGCGGTCGTGCCGGCGGGCACGACCGCCCAGGGCCGCAACGACGCTTGGATCGCCTCGCGCCAGGGCACCTGCACCGACATGACGACCGCCACGTAGGAGAACAGCGCCAGCGTCAGCCACTTGAGCACGCGCACCGTGCGCTCGTAGGAAAAGTACACCTGGCCGAGGATGCACAGCGCGCCGGCGGCCACGATGTAGACCACGTGGGGGCCGCCCACGAGCAGCCGAACCGCCTCGGCCATGGCGCCGATGTCGGCGGCGATGTTGATGGTGTTGGCCACCACCAGCAGGCCCACGAGCGCCAGCGTGAGCCAGCGTGGGCATACGCGGGCGATGTTGGCCGCCAGCCCTTGACCAGTGACCCAGCCGATGCGCGCCGAGAGCATCTGGATGCCGATCATCAGCGGCGTGGTCAGCAGCAGCGTCCACACCAGGCCGAAGCCGAACTGCGAACCCGCCTGGGAGTACGTGGCGATGCCGCTGGGGTCGTCATCCGCCGCGCCGGTGATCAGGCCGGGCCCGAGCCGTTGTGCGAAGCTATCGAAGGCCTTCGTGTTCATGGACGTCTCCCGTTACCCGCGCATGCACGGGCCAAGGCGGCGCGTCACAAGCGCCGCAGATGTTTTATCCCGGGAGGAGACGGTTCGGAGCAGCGCGCCCCGAAAACGATCAGCGTCTGCCCGCCGGGCGCTGCAAGGCTGGAGACCTCCACTGCCCGGCACCCGCCGCAGGCGACACCAGGCGTGTCAGCGGTACAGGCCGCCGGACGACGAAGGCCGGCCGCCGGGGGCTGGGCTCCTGGACGTGCCGTCCGATGGAAGAATTCGAATTATTCCTGGTAACGAGCCCGCCGGCGTCACGCCCAAGCCTGCAATACCGTGTCGCGTACCGCAGCCACTGCCGGCACTTCCAGCGCCGTGGCGGTACTTGCCCAGCACAGCCATGTTCGTCCTTGCCAACCGTTCCAGATGAGCCCCTGGCCCGCGCGCTCGGCTTCGACGGCCTGGTCGCGCCGCATCAAGCCAGCCCCCAGGCCACTGGCCACCATGCCGAGCACGGCTCCTTCGGTATCGGCCATGGTGCCCGCCGGCACGCCGTGGCCAGCCTCCTTGAACAACGCCTCCAGCTGCGGCCGCAGTCCGCACTCCGGTGACGACGTGACCCAAGGGAGCGAGGCCAGCTCGGCCAGGGTCTTCGGAGCGGGTGTGCCGGCAAAACGCGGCGGCAGGACGGCAACGATGTCGCAAGCAGTCAGGCGCACCAGTTCCAGCCCCTCGACCTCGGCCTGCTCGCACAGCGCGTAGGCACAGTCCAGCTCGCCGCGGCGCACGGCCTGCAGCGTGCGCATCGACACCGCCTGATGCAGCTGCAGCGCCACCTGCGGGTGCTGCTCGGCCAGGCGCACGAACACGTCGCCCAACCGCAGCGACACCGGATCGCTGACCGTGCCCATGCGCACCGTGCCCCGGGCCTGCCCGCGGATCTGCGCCGCAGCCGCCTGCATCGCCTGGGCCGCGGCGATCGTGCGCTGCGCCTCGACCAGCAGCCGCTCGCCGGCCGCCGTGAGCGTCATGCCGCGCGGCACGCGGTCAAAGAGCCGCACGCCCAGCTCGTCCTCCAGCGACTTCATTTGCGCACTCACCGCCGGCGGGCTCGTGAAGACCGCTTGCGCCGCCCGCGTAAGGTTGCCCTCGGTGGCCACGGCCACGAAGGTCTTGAGTTGGTAAAGCTCCATGGCGCCATTGTCGACAGCGCAGCCGGCAGCTTGCGTGTTGATTTTCCAAACACGGCGGTCCGTCGAAACGAATGGACCGTGCTCGGCGAGGTGCCGAGACTGCGAGGCACCTTTCACTCACAAAGGATGGCCGCCATGGCCCCTCTTCCCGCTTCACTGGCCTGCCTGGCGCTGGTGTTCGCAACCACCGCCTGGGGCAGCCTTTTCCTCGTGGGCAAGCAAGTCATCGGCGTGATCGACCCGGTCTGGTTCACCGTGGTGCGCTACGCCCTGGCCACGGCGCTGCTGCTGGTTCTGGTGCAGTGCTTCGGCCAGTCGCCCTGGGCCAAGCTGCGCTCGAACCTGGCGCGCCTGACGATGCTGGGCCTGGCAGGCTACGGCGCCTTCAGCATCCTGGTGTTCGTGGGCCTGCGGCTGTCGGTGCCTTCGCACGGTTCCGTGCTGATGGCCACCATGCCCTTCACGACGCTGGGCCTGCGCTGGCTGCTCGATGGCATCCGCCCTTCGCCGCGAGCCGTGGTCAGCGCGGCGCTGGCCCTGGCCGGCGTGGCGACGGTGGCGCAGCTGCTGGCCGGGAGCGCCAGCGTCACCGCCACCTCGCAGCTGGGGGACCTGATCACGCTGGCTGGCACGCTGGGCTGGGTCTTCTATACCCGTGGCGCCGCAGCGCTGCCTGACCACAGCCCTCTGGAGTACACCGCACTCACGGCCGCCGCAGCGCTGCCATGGCTTGCGGCGGGCGCAGTGATCGCCACGGCGTGCGGACTGGTTCCGCTGCCCTCCCCTGCGGTACTGGCGGGGCTCGCGCCGCAGCTGATCTACGTCGCCATCGTGCCCACAGTGGCCGCGGCACTCGCATTCAACCTGGGCGTACGCCGGCTCGGTGCCCCCGTTGGCACGCTGTTCCTCAACGTCGTGCCCGTGTCCGTGATCGCTGTCCGTGCCGTGTTCGGGGCACCGCCTCAAGCCAGCGAGCTCCTGGGCGCCGGCCTGGTGGCCATGGCCCTGGCGCTTCATGCGTGGCCGGCACGGGGCGCACCGGTGCCGGGCTTCGTGACGTCGGCAAAGCCGACCCCGTAGCGATCGAGTCGTGACCGCATGCGCCTTGGACCACGTGGACCCGAGCGGGGGGCTGCACTTATCCTGCGCTGCATGAGCCGCCTGCATGTTTCCTGAGGGCGCGAGGAGGAGTTCGACGTGAAGCTACTGGTTGCGGTGGACGACAGCGAATGCAGCAAGCGCATGCTGGCTTGCCTGATGTCCCAGGAGTTTTGGTCCGGCGGCGGACACGACTGGACCGTTTTCCACGGTGTAGCGCCATTGCCCCACCGCGCGGCAGCGCTGGCCGATCCGTCAACCATCGAGAGCTATTACGCGAGCGACGCCGAGCGCGTGCTGCGCCCGGTACGTGCTTTTCTGCAGCGCCACGGCATACAGGCGGTCTACTGGCACAAGGTGGGACCTCCAGCGCGGGAGATCGTCCGCCTGGCTCGCGCCGGGCGTTTCGATTTGGTGGTCATGGGCAGCCATGGCCGCAGCGGGCTGGCTGGCGCCGTGCTGGGCTCGGTGGTGCAACGGGTGTTGGCGCTCGGCAGGCAGCCGGTACTGGTCGTGCGCTGAGCGGCCGGCATGAGCCTCGTTCGGTAAACCATTTGCTGCCTTCGCAGAGCAAGAAGTTAGAGCTTCTTAGCTATCTACGCGCCGATCAGCAAGCACCCGGCAGGCGCCGTCGATCACGGGCGCGGCCTCCGGAATGGACTGCTTCGAGCCAGCCCGCACGCAGGAACTCCTGCACCGAACGGCACGCTGGTCCACGCGCCAGCGTCGACCGGGCGGCCGACGCATCCCTTTGCAACGGGCAGGCGCGAGTCGCTGGCCGCGTGGTGCGTGACGGACGTGTTGCGCTGCAGGCAAGCGTCACGCATGCCGGCAGCAAGATCTTGTGCCGCAGGCCCATTGGTGGCGCCGGACCAGGTGGCGCAGCAGCAAACAGCGCACTTGAATCGCCAGCCACTGCAGGCAAGCACCGATTGGATGGCGGGACACCACCTCATGGCCCGTGCTGAGTCCGTTTGACGCTGCTTGAATGCCGTCGTCGACCGTGCAGCAGGTTTCCTGCGTGGCGCTTGGCTCCTGAGCATTACCGTGTCCGTGCAACGCGACAGTCACACGAGCACACCGGATGCCGGCAACTTCGGCGGCTGCAGCACTGGCAGACGGTCCAGAGGCCGGCATCCAAGCAACTGGCCGCGCGACTGCGGCGTTCCGGTTGGATGTCTCGCACAAGTCCCAACACTTTCGTGTGCGCCCTACAGTGCCCGCCATGACGGCCGATAAGCGGTGAAAACTCCACCCGACCGTCTGAGCGACTGACTGGGCAGGAGCTGGGAATAAGAACCTCGTTGGAAACCATCTCGTGACCCCCATCCTGTCTCGCGCCGTTCTGGCGATGGACCGGTTATGGCTCGAACGCAAGTTCGGGCTGGACTGGCTGTGAGCCCTGTTCTTGATGGTGGCGTTCCGCTGGAGCGTGCCGTCACCATTGCAGCGGTGCATTGTTTCCCGGCTCGACGCAACGAAACGGCACAACACCGTGCGGGTCGGCTGCCTGATGCCCGCCAAACGATGCAGTGTTGGTGGTGCAGCGACCGACATGCTCTGGAGCCGCACCCAATGACCAGCGCAACGTCCAATCCGGCCGGTACTGCCGCGCCGGCGCTCGATCCGGCGGCCTGTGTGCTACCGCTACGGCTGATGCTGAAGTTCTCGTCGCCATCCATGGAGCGGCGCTTCGGTACGCACTATCTCTCCTTCTATCACCGTTATGCCCAGGCAGCGCTGCTGCTCGGCGTGCTGCTGGTGGCTGGCGACTTCGCGGTGGACTGGCTCGCCGCGCCGGAACTCGCAGCCAACGGGCTGCGGCTGCGCATCGCGCTGCCGATCCTGTTTGCCGGGCTGGCCTATACGCTGCTGCCGCAGGCACGCGCGCACTGGCAGCCGGTGCTAGGTGGTTTCATCGTCGCGGTGGCCCTTTCGCTGTTCTGGATCTTGATGCGCATCGATGCGGAGGGCGGCCAGGGCCTGACCTCGTGGGTAGGCATCCTGAACTTCACGTTCCTTGAGTTCTACTGCTTCATCGTGCTCGGCGTGCAGTTCCGCATTGCGCTGATGGCGGGGCTCGCGATCCTCGGGCTGTTCGTGGCGACGCTCGCGATGCACCCCTCGCACATGGGTTCGCACGTCGGGTACTGGGCATACCACGTCGTCACGCTATTCGTACTGGCGGCAGGCGTGGGCTGGTGGCGCGAGTTCATCGTCCGCAAGGACTTCGCGGCGCAGTGCGCGCTGGAGGATGCCCGCGAGGCCGCAGAACAGCTCGCCCGTGCCAAGAGTGCCTTCCTCGCCACGATGAGCCACGAGATCCGCACGCCGCTCAACGGCGTGCTGGGCATGAACGAGCTGCTGATGGGCAGCCGCTTGAGCGCGGAGCAGCGCGACTGGGCCGAGGCGGTCCGCGCCTCCGGCCAGCACCTTTTGGCGCTCATCAACGACGTGCTCGACGTCTCGAAGATCGAGGCGGGACGCCTGTCATTGGAGGCCGTTGACTTCAGCCTGTGCAACGTCCTGCAGGACGTACAACGCATGTTCGCGCAACCGGCGATGGCCAAGGGCCTGGCGCTGGAGGTGCATGGCGATGCCGCTGCACAGCACGCCTGGTTGCGCGGCGATCCGCTGCGCCTGCGCCAGATTCTGGCCAATCTCGTTGGCAACGCGATCAAGTTCACCGAGCAAGGCCATGTCGCCGTGCACGTCGGTTGCACCATGCTCGACGACGGGCAAGTGATGGTGCGCATCGCCGTGGAGGACACGGGCATCGGCATCGACGGAACGGCGCGCGAGTCCATTTTCAAAAGGTTCGCCCAGGCCGACAGCTCGACGACGCGCCGTTATGGCGGCACAGGCCTCGGGCTCGCGATCTGCCACGAGCTGGCCGGGTTGATGGGCGGCACGATCAAGCTCGAGAGCCGCCACCCGGCGGGCTCACGCTTCATCGTCGAGCTGGGGCTGGCGTCGGGCCAGGCGCCAGCGGTGCTTGGCGTGCCGATAACCGGAAGGGACATTGCGATGCCGCTGCAAGGCACGGTACTGCTGGTCGAGGACCATCCCGTTAACCGCAGCGTAGCTGTCGGCATGCTGCGCCGGCTGGGCGTTGCATGGCGGGTGGCCAGCAACGGCGCCGACGCTGTCGAACAGGTGAGGCTTCACGACTTCGACGCGGTGCTGATGGATTGCCAGATGCCGGTGATGGACGGCTACGAGGCTGCCGCCGCGATCCGCGCGTTGCCGGACGGACGCGGGGCACGGCTGCCCATCGTTGCACTGACGGCCAACGCCGGTCCGGAGGATGCGTAGTGCTGCCAGCATGCCGGCATGGACGGCTTTGTTCCGAAGCCCTTCACGCTGGCCCTGCTTGCGCAGGCGCTGGCCCCTTGGCTCGCACATCCGGACGACATGGCCGGCGCGCCGCCGAACGTGCCGGCTTGGCCACAGCTATCCGCATCGGATGAGGTGAAACCGACACCCGGACACCCCGCCGTGCGAACGCCGCTCGCGGCCATCGACAGCGCCGCGATTGAAACCCTGCTTGACCTCGATGAGTGCGGCGACCTGCTGTGCGAGGTCCTATCTGGCTTTCTCGACGGCGCCGACGAGCGCTTGGCAGCAATCGAGGCCGCGATCGCCGGGCAAGACACCGCGGCTTCGGCTCGCGGCGCGCATGCGCTGACGTCAAGCGCCTACAACGTCGGGGCACGTGCGCTGGCGGCGCTCTACGGGGAGCTCGAGCGCGGTGTGCGCAGCGGCGCCATGGCCGATGCCGGCGCGCGCCTGGATGAGATTCGCCGTGAGCAGGCCCGCGTAGCGGCCGAGCTGCGCGGCGTGTTGAAGGAGTTCGCATGACGACCCCGCCCGTACGGGTACTCTTCGCCGACGACGACGACGGCCTGCGCGCGATGATGCGCGCGGCCTTGCGCAAGCAGGGACTTGAGGTGACGCTGGCGCGTGATGGTACCGAGGCGCTGCAGGCGTACCACGACGCCCGACAGGACATCGTGCTGCTCGACGTGGACATGCCTGGCATCAGCGGCCACGATGTTTGCTGTGCGCTACGCCGTGAGGCCGGCGCCCTTCTGCCGATCGTGATGGTCACGGGGATGGACGACGTCCGTTCGGTCGAACGTGCCTACGAGTCGGGGGCCACCGACTTCATCTCCAAGCCCATCAACTGGGCTCAGCTCGGACACCGCGTGCGCCACCTGATCCGCAACTCGCGGACGCAGCTCGAACTACGGCGAGCCGAGGAGCGCGCGCTCGGCATCCTCGAGGCGCTGCCCGACGTGCTGTTCGAGCTCGACCAGGAAGGCCGCTTCCTCGACTACCACGCAGCGGGCTCGGCCGAGCGCGACGCCCGCATGCGGGCGCTGCTGGGGCGCACCATTGCCGAAGCGCTCGAGCCAGCCCTCGCAGCGGTGGCGCAGTCCGCGCTACTTGAGGCCGCGGAGACTGGGCGCTCGATGGGGAAGGAGTACTGCCTCCCGCTTCGCGACGGCCAGCGCTGGTATGAGCTCTCGGTAGCGCGCAAATGCGGCGATGGGGTTGCACCCCGGTTCTTTGCGCTTTCGCGCGACATCACCGCGCGAAAGCGGGCTGAACGGCAGGTCGGCGAGCTGGCCCTTTCACTTCAACAGACCAACTTGGAGCTGCGCAACGCCAACGAGGAACTGCAGCGGCGCGCCTTCGAGGACCCACTATGCGGCTTGCCAAACCGGGCGCTGTTCGACGACCGGCTGCAGCATGCGCTGCAACGCCATGCGCGCGTGGCGGCCGGCATGCAGGACGGGGCTGCCGTGGCGCGGATCGCCGTGTTGTTCATCGATCTGGACGGCTTCAAGCCGATCAACGATTCGTTCGGCCACTCGGCTGGCGATGCCGTGCTGCGTGAGGCTGCGCGACGGCTGCATGCGGCCGTGCGCGACTGCGATACGCTGGCCCGCCTCGGCGGCGACGAGTTCGTCGCGCTGATCGAGTCCGACGAGGCCGAGCGGGATGCGCTGCACCTGGGGCGGCACATCATTGAGGCGCTGCGGCGGCCGTTCTCGATCGTTGAGCAGACCGTCAGCCTCTCCTGCTCGATCGGCATCGTCGTTTACCCGGACTGCGAGGCCTCTGGCCAGCGCCTGCTGGCCTGCGCGGATGCGGCGATGTATGCCGCCAAGCGTATGGGCGGCGGTGCCTGTGTTCTGTACGAGCCAGGGATGTTGGCCGACGAAACCGAGCAGCTGCTGATGGTGCAGGGGCTGCGAGAATCGCTCTCGCGTGGAGAGCTGACACTCCACTACCAGCCAAAGGTCGATAGCCGTCACGGCCGCGTCCACGAGCTGGAGGCGCTGCTTCGGTGGAAACACGAGCGGTTCGGGCAGGTCAGCCCCGCTGTCTTCATTCCGCTCGCCGAACGCCACAGGCTGATCGGCGCGATCGGTAACCGGGTCATCGACCAAGCCTGCGGGCAGCTGGCCGCCTGGCATGCACAGGGGCTGCCTTGCCGCATGGCTGTCAACTTGTCACCGCACCAGCTGCGCCAAGTCGATTTGGCCGAGCGCATCGAAGGTGCGTTACGTCGGCATCGCCTGCATGCATCTCAGCTCGTCTGCGAGATCACCGAGTCGGCGATGATGGAACACACACAGGACGAACGCAGCATGCTGGACCGCATCGCCGCGCTTGGTGTGTGCCTGTCAATCGACGACTTCGGCACCGGCTATTCGGCGATGGCGCACCTGCGCCGCATCCCGGCCCGGCAACTGAAGATCGACCGCAGCTTCGTTACTGATCTCGCTGACAGCGCGCAGGCGCGGGCGATGCTCGAAGCGATCGTGCGGCTCGCCCATGCGCTGCGCATGGAAGTGGTTGCTGAAGGCGTGGAAACCGGGTACCAGCTACAGACGCTGAGGGAACTCGGCTGCGACCTGCTGCAGGGTCACTACATTGCACCGCCGATGTGTGCTGAGGCCGTACCTGGCTGGATAGCCGCTCGCGGCGGCACCAATCCGATGTCGATGCCGCGGTGTGAACGATGAACAGGAAGTGGGTCGTTGCGCCGGTAAAGCTCGCCAAGGCTGGCCAAGGCATGCTCCACGCCACGGCCGTCACGCCGGCGGGTGCGGCGCCGCCTCGTCAAGGCGCTCAGCATTTCGTGGTGGGCCAACGGCCCTTGCGGGCCGTGCCTCCACATGATGAACAGCGGGAGCGGAAAAAGTCTGCAGGGCTAAGGGCATCGGGGCTGTCTTGGTGCCAGCATAGATGTGAATTCTTCGGCAGAGCGCCTTTGGTCCACTCCATGTCGGTCGTGGCGAGGCCAACCACCGGATTTTCTCGATCGCAGCAAATGCCGCAGCCTGGGCGCCAACTGCGCAAGGCCATGCCTGGCACTGGAACAGATTCGCATTGCCAGGCAGGGCGCCTATCGAGGCGCTGCGCTCTGCGCACAATCATGGTGCCGAGCTGCTTGCACAGGTATGGCTGTTCAACGTTCGTGCGCAATGGTGTTAGACATGGTTGTCATCCAGCTGGCGTCCGAAAGGCACCGGGATTGCTGGCCTTGTCTCCCCTGCTTTACTGTCAGCTGCTGAATTCTCGAATGTCCACTGAAAGCCAAGCGGGTCGTACTGCCAAGCCACCGGCTCCCGTCGCCGCGAGCGATATGTGGATACTGCTGGGAGGCGGTATCGTCATGCTGCTGCTCACGGCTTCGTCCATCTTGACACTGTGGCACGCGCGACAGGAAGAGCTACAGAGCTGGCGGCTTTATCTGAGTAATTTCTCCGCCACCGCCGCGGAGCATGCAACCCAGACCGTGCGCACGGTGGATTTCGTGCTCAGCCGCGTCGTGGACCAGTTGGAAGCACGGGCTTCGGACAGCAAGCAGGTGCTGCCGGCAGCGCTCTGGGGCACCCCTGACATGCACGCCTTCCTGCACGAGCGTGTGGCCGAGGTGCCGTTGATCGGCGGTTTGATTGTTTTGGGGATGGATGGTTACTCCATCAACGCAAGTCAGACCTTTCCACCAACCAATATCAATTTGGCCGACCGGGATTACTTCCAGGCCCATGTGGCCGATCCGGTGCTGGAAGTCTACCTGTCCGCGCCGACCAGAAATCGAGTTACCGGGCGCTGGAATTTCTTCCTTTCGCGCAAGCTGCGGTCGCCCACCGGGCAGATGATTGGCGTGGCAGTGGCCGGTATTGATCTGGACTACTTTGAGCAGTTCTACCGATCGATCAATTTCAGCGGCAGTGACAAGGACAGCGTCATCCTGCTGCTGCGCCGTGACGGCACCCCGCTGGTGCGTTACCCGGTACAGGTGCAAGCACTGGACCGGTCATACCGTGATACGCCCGTGATGCAGGCGCTGACTGCGGCGCTGGCACAGGGCAGGCACGGCGCCACCGTGTATACAAGCGCGCCGCGGGTCGTGGACCGGTCGGATGCACCACCGCGCATGGCGGCCGCGCATGCCGTGGCCGGCTTCCCACTGGCCGTGTTCATCACGGCGACAGAAGACTTCATGCTGCACAGCTGGCACGCAATGGCACGCCTTGTCGGAATCGGCGTGCTGGTGACGGACGTTCTCGTCGCGGCGCTGACGTTGTGGATACACCGGCTGCTGCGCCGGCGCCGTACGGCGCTGTTGCAGATCCAGGGCGCACGCGAGGCGGCGGAGTCTGCCAGGCGCGATTTACAGCATGCACTGCGTGCGTGCATGGCGTTTGCGGGCCGTGTAGCCGAGGGCGACCTCTCAGCAAGGCTGGCGTTGGCTGCGGGTACCGAGTTCGAGCTCCTCGCGGCCTCATTGAACCGTATGGCCGACGCATTGCAGGACGGTCAAGCCCGTCAAGCAGCACAGGCTCGGGAGCTGCAGCGCCTCAACCGGGTTTTGCGCGTACTTTCGCAAGCCAACGCCGCGCTGGTGCGATCTGGCAGCGAGAACGAGTTGGTGCAGGCGATCTGTCAGCACGTGGTGGACATCGGCGGCTACCGTCTTGCCTGGGTCGGCCAGGCATGCGCTGACGCCGGGCGCAGCCTCAGGCCGGTGGCACATGCCGGCGTCGACGGCGACTACGTCAACAGCCTGGATCTGAGCTGGGGAGACGACACCGGGCGGCAAGGCATCGGCGGCAGGGCTGTGTGCGAGTCGCGAGTCGTGGTCGTGAAGGACATCGCGGCGGCGCCAGCCCTCACACCTTGGCGCGACGAGGCATTGGCCCGTGGCCTGGCGTCATGCATCGCACTGCCCTTGCCGGCCAGGGGTGCGGTACTGGGCGCCTTGTGCATCTACGCCGCAGAGGTGGATGCCTTCGACGAGCAGGAAATCAGGGTCCTGCGTGAGCTGGCCGACGACTTGGCCTTTGGCATTGCGAGCCTGCGCGAATCCGAGGAGCGCAAGCGCTTTGAGCGCGAGCTCGCACGCCAAGCGGCTTTTGACCAGCTCACCGGACTGGCCAACCGCTTCACGCTGGAGGCACGATTGCAGCAGTCGGTGGCCGATGCCCGGCGCTACGGCAGCAAGCTAGTGGGTCGTTCGCCGTGGTACTTGGATTTCGGCATGGCAGCGACTATTGTTGGTTGGTGGGCTTCTCTTGAGGAGGCACGCCATGGCCCGACCTCACAAGGTATTACTGCGGCCCCTGACGGA
>JAEYPG010000017.1 GCA_023410975.1 Pseudomonadota bacterium | reverse complement strand
TGCCGGCCGGCGTGGTGCGCGCCGGCGAGAACCGCCGCCTGGCGGGCGAAGACCTGAAGCGCGGCGAGCCCGCGCTGCGTGCCGGCCGGGTGCTGCGCCCGGCGGACCTGGGGCTGCTGGCCTCGCTGGGCCAGGCCGAGGTGCCGGTGCGGCGCCGGCTGCGGGTGGCCTTCTTCTCCACCGGCGACGAGCTGCGCTCCATCGGCGAGCCGCTGGACGCCGGCTGCGTGTACGACAGCAACCGTTACACGATCTGGGGCATGTTGCAGCGCCTGGGGGTGGAGGCGATCGACATGGGCGTGGTGCGCGACGACCCGGCCGCGCTGGAGGCGGCTTTCCGCGAGGCGGCGGCCTGTGCCGACGCGGTGATCACCTCGGGCGGCGTGAGCGTGGGCGAGGCGGACCACACCAAGGCGGTGATGAAGACGCTGGGCGAGGTGCTGTTCTGGAAGATCGCGATGCGCCCGGGGCGGCCGATGGCGATCGGGCGCATCGGCGAGCCGGGGCGCGAGGCGGTGCTGTTCGGGCTGCCGGGCAACCCGGTGGCAGTGATGGTGACCTTCTATGCCTTCGTGCGCGAGGCGCTGCTGGCGATGTCGGGCGCCACGGCGGCGCCGCTGCCGCTGATCCGCGCCGCCAGCGCCACGCCGATCCGCAAGAAGGCCGGGCGCACCGAGTACCAGCGCGGCATCGTGGAGCGCGGCGCCGACGGCGCCTGGAGCGTGCGCATCACCGGCAGCCAGGGCTCGGGCGTGCTGCGCAGCATGAGCGAGGCCAACGGGCTGATCGTGCTGGGGCACGAGCAGGGCAACGTGGCCGCGGGCGACCTGGTGGACGTGCTGCCTTTCGAGGGCTTGATCTGAGCCCTGCCCTGCGGGCCGCTTGATTCCGAATTTCATCCCGACCGTCAGCCAGGCCTGGTGGCTGCTGGCCGCGGCCATCGTGCTGGAGATCGCCGGCACGGTGTGCCTGCGCCTGAGCGAGGGCCTGACGCGCTGGCAACCGTCGCTGCTGATCGTCGTCTTCTACGTGCTGTCCTTCGGCATCAACAGTTTCGTGGTGCGCACGCTGGGGCTGAGCGTGGTTTATGCGGTGTGGTCCGGGGTGGGGACCGTCGCCACGGCGGCGATCGGCTTCTGGTGGTTCAAGGAGCCGGTGACGGCTTTGAAGCTCGCCAGCATCGGATTGATCGTGGCGGGGGTGATTGGGTTACACGCCAGTGTGCGCAATTGAGCAGTTGAATCAATTACAGCAAAGCCGCCTTATGGCGGCTTTTTCGTCAAGTGCATCCGGCTATACGCATCACACTTTTAGTTTTCGAACACTGAAGGCCCGTTCGTACTGACCCTTCGATACCTCAGGGCAGGGTGCGCCCTGCAGGCGCATCGAAGTACGAAAGAGCGCTGCGGCCTGCCGCGCAGCCGGGGCCGTTCATCCTTAGATACCTCAGGACGAACGGAATACGGGTTGGGAACCACAGGAGACCCATATTAGGCATGACACGATAGGCACACGAGTCTCAAGGCGCCGCTTACCAGGACCATTTTTTCGACGAGGCCCGGTTGGTCATGAAGCCGCCCACGTAATAGCAGTTCGGGAAGCAGCGCACCCAGTCGCCGGTCTGGTAATAGCCGTCGTAGCTCGTGTTGCGGCTGCAGCCGCTGAAACCGCGGGTGGAAGTCAGGCGGTTGTTGAATTGGCCCGGCATGTTGGCGACGTAGGAACGTCCGCCATAACAGCCGTAGATATTGCGCGCGTACCAGGTGAAGCTGGCGCCGCGGTAGTACGTGCTGTCGTAATCGATGCCGATCACCCGCGTCGCGGCCGCAGCGAGCTGTGATTCACCGACCGCCTCCGGCGTGGCGTCGGCGGCCAGCGCGACGGTGTTGTCGGTCGCGGCAGCCATGGCGGCGGCGAAGGTTGCGTGGCAGCTGACCTTGCCCATTGCCGAGGCCTTCGCGCCCTCGGCCACCGGCGCCAGCTCGGCAATGCAATGCTGCTTGCCGGCGGCGGTCGCGGCGCTGCTTTCCGGCGCCAGGCTGCCCGCCTCGGCCTTGGCGTCGGATTGCGCCAGCGCCGCCGAAGTGCCCAGCACGGCCAAGCCCACGGTGGCGGCCACACGGAAGAAAGAGAATTGGCGATTCATTTCCAGCTCCAAAGCGAGTAGTTGAAAACTGCGGTTGAAAGCACTGTTCCCTGGAGTTTTTGAATTGCCAGCCTGAAAATTACTTGTCCGGCCATGAGTCCTGAAACGGAGCCTTGGGACGGGTGACCTGTTTTCATGCTGCACCCCGCATGAATATCGCGGAATGAAGGCAGTGTAGGCGGCAGATTCCAGGCTTCCACCCCCAAAGGGTGGCGCAAGTTGGAGGGGAGCTAGAATCCCCCCAATGGCTGCCAGCATCGCGCTGGCACGATTACCCCACCACTCCATGCGGAAATTCAAGCATTACCTGCTTCAGGCCTTCCTGGCGCTCACCGGTTTCATGGTTGGGAGCGCGAATGCACAATATGGCAACCTGGGCTTTACCCAGCTGCCCCAGGTAGACGGCGGAAAAATTTCCGTTTTCTATCCGACGCTGGCAGCAGAAGCGCCCGTGCGGCAGGGGTCCTTCGAATTTTCCTGGGCGGCCGAAGCACCACCTTCATTCGGCAACAGCCGGTTGGTCGTGATTTCGCACGGCTCTGGCGGATCGCCC
This sequence comes from Pseudomonadota bacterium, assembly GCA_023410975.1. Classification (GTDB taxonomy): domain Bacteria; phylum Pseudomonadota; class Gammaproteobacteria; order Burkholderiales; family Burkholderiaceae_C; genus Azohydromonas. Next base: position 4,556 of record JAEYPG010000017.1, on the reverse strand, counting down.
TGGGTGCACATGGATCTGACTCGGGTCCTGGTGCGCCGAGGCTTCGTCGTGGCTTTTCCCCAGCACCAGGGCGACAACGGCGTGGATGCCTCAAGCCCGGGCCCGGAAAGCTGGGCGAAACGACCGCTGGAAGTCAGCCGTGCCATCGACGCGGTGGCGTCCTACCCGCCGCTGTTCAACCTCGTCTCCACGGACAGGGTAGGCATATTTGGCGGCTCGGCGGGCGGACACACGGCACTGTCGTTGGCCGGCGGAGTGTGGTCCCCGGCCCGGTTCAAGGCCCATTGCGAAGAACACCTCCGGGAGGATTTCTCGTCCTGCGCCGGTTTCACTACTTTGCTTCGCAACGATGGATTCGATGGCATCAAGCTCTGGCTGGTACGGCGAATCATCGCGTGGCGCTTTTCGGACGAAACTCCGCGGCGCTACACCGACCCGCGTATCCAGGCCGCCGTCGCCATGGTGCCTTTCGCTGCGGATTTCGACCTGGAATCACTGGCCGAGCCGAAAATCCCGCTGGGACTGATCCTTGCGGACAAGGATCTCAGCCAGGTGCCTAAATTCCACGCAGAGGCCGTCGCGAAGCATTGCGAGCCCCGCTGCGAAATTCTCATGCGGCTGCCCGAAGGCGGGCATGGCGCCATGCTGTCGCCCATGCCGCCGCTGGCACCGGGCAGCGTGGCGCATGTCTTGTTGAGCGATCCCCCGGGTTTCGACCGCACCGCGGCGGTTCCCGCGGTTCACCGGGGCATTGCGGACTTCTTTGCGCAGCACCTGCTGCCGCAGCGGTGACCGGCTAGCGGCCGGCGCATGCGGGCTCTGCCCTGCGGAGCACCTTGCCGCCGCGGTCTGGTCAGCGCATCACCTCCGCCGTCCCTTTGTTGGCGAGCTGGTCTGCGCGCTCGTTGCCCGGGTCGCCGGAGTGGCCCTTGACCCAGTGCCAGCGCACGTCGTGGCGCTGCGCCAGCTCGTCCAGGCGCTGCCACAGCTCCACGTTCTTCACCGGCTTCTTGTCGGCCGTGGTCCAGCCGCGCTTCTTCCAGCCGTGGATCCAGGTGGTGATGCCGTTGCGCACGTACTCGCTGTCGGTGTGCACGTCCACGCGGCAGCGCTTCTTGAGGATGGCCAGCGCCTCGATCACCGCCGTGAGCTCCATGCGGTTGTTGGTCGTCAGCCGCTCGCCGCCCCACAGCTCCTTCTCGTGCGTGCCGCTGCGCAGCCACGCGCCCCAGCCGCCGGGGCCCGGGTTGCCCTTGCAGGCGCCGTCCGTGTAGACGACCACGCCGGCGGGCGCCGCCGCGGCCTCGTCACGGCCCAGGGCCGCCCCACTCGTTTCACTCAACTTCCAGTCCTTCCTTGTTCGCGACCACGGCGGTTGCCGCGGTGCTCTTGATGCGTTCGCGCCGGGCCAGTCCCACCAGCCGCATGCCGCGCACGCGCTTGACCGCCACCACCAGGTACACGGCGCCGAATACCGGCCACCAGCGGTCGCCGCGGTCTTCCATCCAGGCGAAGCGCCGCAGCCAGCGGTGCGTCCACAGCGGCGGCACGAAGCAGCCGAAGCGCCCCGCCTCCACCTCGAAACTCAGCAGCCGCAGCCAGTCGCGCAGCCGCCAGTAGCCGATGGGCTCGCCCGCCTGCGGCAGGAACAGCGGCGCGCGCGAGCCCAGCCGCCGCCGCAGCCGCCCCACCCGCTGCCGCAGCCCCCACAGGCTCAACGGGTTGAAGCCCAGGATCACCACCCGCCCCTCCGGCACCAGCACGCGCTCGACCTCGCGCAGCGTGCGGTGCGGGTCGCTGGCGAGCTCCAGCGCGTGCGGGAGCACCACCAGGTCCAGGCTGGCGTTGGCGAAGGGCAAGGCGTCGGATTCGCAATGCAGCGTCACCACTGCCGCGCGTGTACCGGCACTGACCAGATCCGGCGGCTCGTCGCTGGCGCGCCAGCGGTGCGGCATGCGGTTCATGCGCAGCGCGTCGAGCTCCGGCAACCCCAATTGAAGGGCATGGAAACCAAACAGATCCGGCACCGCCTGGTCCATGCATTGCTGCTCCCAGGCCAGCAGGTAGCGACCGGGCGGCGTCGCCAACCAGCGCCGCAAGGCCTCGTGCTGTGACTGCGCACGCGATGCCAACGGGTTCAAACGCTCGGCATCCATGACGAACGTCTGCGTTGCCACAGGGTTTTCACTTGGGGAGCCTTCCTATAATCCGCCCGCCATGCATTTGCTTGCCCTGCCCGCCTTCACCGACAACTACATCTGGCTGCTGCACGACGGTGTGCGGGCGCTGGTGGTCGACCCAGGCGAGGCGGCGCCGGTGGAAGCCGCGCTGCAATCGCAGGGGCTGCAGCTCGCGGGCATTCTAGTGACCCACCATCACGGCGATCACGTCGGGGGCGTGGACGCGCTGCGGCCTCGGCTCGACGGCCCGGTGTTCGGGCCGGCGCGCGAGCGCATCCCGCAGCCCTTCACGCCGCTGCACGGCGGCGACCAGGCCTTGCTGCTGGGCCTGGAGTTCCAGGTCATCGACGTGCCCGGCCACACCGCCGGCCACGTCGCCTACTTTCTCCCCGAGGGCGCACATGGTGCGCCCATTCTTTTCTGCGGCGACACGCTCTTCTCCGCCGGCTGCGGCCGGCTGTTCGAGGGCAGCCCGGCGCAGATGCAGGCGTCGCTGGCGGCACTTGCCGCGCTGCCGGACGACACGCGCGTGTGCTGCGCCCACGAGTACACGCTGTCCAACCTCCGCTTTGCCGCCGCCGTGGAGCCGCACAACCCCGCCATCGCGCAGCACCGCGCCTGGTGCGAGACCGAACGTGCACACGGCGGCATTACCCTGCCCTCCACACTTGCGCTGGAGCGGCGGATCAACCCCTTCCTGCGCCTGTCGCAGCCGGACGTCGTCCGTGCGGCGCAGCAGCAGCGGCCGGGGACCCACGGCGACGTCGAGGTGCTGGCGACGCTGCGCGAATGGAAGAACGGATTCCAATGAAAAAACTGCCGACTTCGCTGCCGCCGTGCTGGCGCACCCTGCTGTCCCTGGCCGCTGCCGCGGCGCTGAGCGCCTGCGCTACGGCGCCCATGCCCGGCGGACCCGTGACGCCCGAGGACGTGGCCGCCGCCCCGCCGGTGACGCCGGCCGTGGCGCCCGACGTCGTCGTCATGCCGCTGCCGACCGAAACCGCCCCGGCACCGGTGGCCGCGCCGGTGGACCCGCTGCGCCCCGAGGAGTCGGTGGACCTCAACGCCAACAGCGCACGCATCGACCTGTGGTCGCGCGTGCGCTCGGGCTTCACGGTGCCGGACCTGGACAACGACCACGTGCGCCGCGCCGAGCAGTGGTACTCCTCCCGGCCGGACTACGTGCAGCGCATGACCGAGCGCGGCGGGCGCTACCTCTATCACATCGTCGAGGAGGTGCAGCGCCGCGGCCTGCCCACCGAGCTGGCCCTGCTGCCCTTCATCGAGAGCGCCTTCAACCCGCAGGCCATGTCCACGGCCAAGGCCTCGGGCATGTGGCAGTTCATGCCTGCCACGGGCCGCGACTTCGAGCTGCGCCAGAACATCTTCCGCGACGACCGCCGCGACGTGCTGGCCTCCACCCGCGCCGCGCTGGACTACCTCACGCGGCTGTACGGCATGTTCAACGACTGGCACCTGGCGCTGGCGGCCTACAACTGGGGCGAGGGCAACGTGCAGCGCGCCGTGGCGCGCAACGCCAAGGCCGGGCTGCCGACGGACTACGAGAACCTGCGCATGCCCGACGAGACGCGCTACTACGTGCCGAAGCTGCAGGCGGTGAAGAACATCGTGATGCGCCCGGACGCCTTCGCGCTGTCGCTGCCGCCGCTGGAGAACCACCCCTACTTCCTGGGCGTGCCCATCCAGCGCGACATCGACGTGGCGCTGGCGGCGCGCCTGGCCGGGCTGACGCTGGAAGAGTTCAAGGCGCTCAACCCGCAGATGAACCAGCCCGTGATCCTGGCCGCGGGCACGCCGCAGGTGCTGCTGCCCTATGACAACGCCAGCATCTTCCTGAACAACCTCTCGCGCCACCGCGGCCAGCTCGCGAGCTGGACCGCCTGGGTCGCGCCGCGCACCATGCGCCCGGCCGACGTGGCCAAGGAGCTCGACATCTCCGAGGCCGAGCTGCGCGAGGCCAACCGCATCCCGCTGCGCATGCTGGTGAAGGCGGGCTCCACGCTGATCGTGCCGCGCACCGAGGACCGCTCCCACGACGTGGCCGACCACATCGCGCAGAACGCCTCCATCGCGCTGGCGCCGGACGTGCCGCCGCTGCAGCGCGTGGTGGTCAAGGCCGGCCGCAAGGGCGAAACCGTGGCCGCCGTGGCGCGCCGCACGCATACCACCGTGGCGCAGCTTGCTGCCTGGAACAAGGTGTCCGCCAAGGGCCGCTTCGCACCGGGCGCCAGCGTCGTGATGTACCTGCCGGAGCGCGCGGCGCAGGTGGCGATGGCCTCGGCGGCGCCCGAGCCCGAGCCGGCCGCCAAGCCCGCCGCCGTCGCCCGCAACGCCAAGGCGGCGGCGCCTACGCGC
>JAEYPG010000757.1 GCA_023410975.1 Pseudomonadota bacterium | reverse complement strand
CTGCGGCGGTGGCAGCGCGGCTTCGAGCGCGCGGTGGCGGCCACGGTCGCCGCGGGTGGGACTTCCTGCACGGGCACGCCGTCCACGTTGGCCGCCGGGAGCCCGGGCGGCCCGGAGGCGCCGGTGCGCTCGCGATAATCGGCCGATGCCCTGCCGTATCCCTTTGCGCGCCGCCCTTGCCATGGCGGCGCTGCTCGCTTCCTCGTCCTTCCTCGTTCCCACCCACGCCGCCGAAGCCACCCACAAGACCAAGGCGGCCGGGCAGCGCACGCATGCGCAGCAAGCCGCGCGCAGCGTGCGCAACGACAGCGACCCGGACGTCGTCACCTACGGCCGCCGCGAGGACGTGATGCGCTTCGCCGCCGAGGTGGCGCAGAAGTACGAGCTGGACGAAGCCTGGGTGCAGGAACAGCTGCAACAGGCGCGCTACCTTCCCAGCGTGGTCAAGCTGATCATGCCGCCTGCCGTCAGCACGGCGAAGAACTGGGCCGCCTACCGCGCCCGCTTCGTCGAGCCGCAGCGCGTCGCCGCGGGCCGGCGCTTCTGGGAGGAGAACGAGCGCTGGCTGGCCCAGGCCGAGCAGCGCTGGGGCGTGCCCGCGTCGCTGGTGGTGGGCATCATCGGCGTGGAGACCTACTACGGCCGCAACATGGGCGGCTTCCGCGTGCTGGACGCGCTGGCCACGCTCTCCTTCGACTTTCCCAGCGGGCGCAGCGACCGCAGCGGCTTCTTCCGCGACGAGCTGGCGCAGCTGCTGGTGTGGTCCAGGCGCGAGGGAATGGCGCCCGCGGGCGTGCGCGGCTCCTACGCCGGTGCGGTGGGACTGCCGCAGTTCATGCCCAGCAACATCAACAAGCTGGCGGTGGACTTCGACGGCGACGGCCGCGTGGACCTGATGGGCAGCGCCGCCGATGCCATCGGCAGCGTCGCCAACTACCTGTCCTCGCACGGCTGGCAGCCGGGGCTGCCCACTCACTTCTCGGTAGCGCCGCCGGCCAACACGGCCGACCGCGCCGCGCTGCTGGTACCCGACATCGTGCCCAGCTTCACGCCGGCGCAGTTCGCAGAGCGCGGCGCCGCACTGGAGCGCGCCGCGCAGGACGCGCAAGGCCCGCTGGCGCTGGTGCAGCTCTACAACGGCGACGCCGAGCCCAGCTACGTGGCCGGCACGCAGAACTTCTACACGGTCACGCGCTACAACTGGTCCAGCTACTACGCGCTGGCGGTGATCGAGCTGGGCGCGGCAGTGGCGGCGGCGCGCTGAAAAGCCGGACCCCTTCCACCGGAAGTCCCAAAGCACGAACGCCATGCCCGCGTGAGCAGGCATGGCGTCGTCGATCGGGATGAAGGCGCCGCAGCGGCGCGGCGACTGGCGGATCAGGCAGCCATCGGCACCAGGAAGTCCTGGCTGATACCCACGCCCAGGTCGCCCACGTTGCGCAGGAACTCGACCAGGTAGTCGTGCAGGCCCTCCTCCATGATCTCCTCGATGGTCCCCCAGCGCAGTTGCGCCTGCAACTTGCCGGCCAGGCGCATCGTCTCGCGGCTGTGGTCGTTGGCCACGAGCTGCAGCTGCTCCATGATCCCGTTGAGGCAGGCCAGCAGCGAGCGCGGCATGTCCGGGCGCAGGATCAGCAGCTCCGCCACCTTCTCCGGCCGGATCACGTTGCGGTAGACCCTGCGGTAGATCTCGAAGGCCGAGACCGAGCGCAGCACCGCCGACCAGTAGTAGAAGTCCACCTCCTGCGACTCGTGCGGGCCGCCCTGGCTCTGCGCCTGGGCGTGGTGCCCGTTGCCGTTGCCGTTGCCGTTGTGCGGCTGCGTGAACGCGCCGCCCAGCGCGTGCAGCTTGGCGTCCAGCAGCCGCGCGGTGTTGTCCGCGCGCTCCAGGAAGGTGCCCAGGCGCAGGAAGTACATCGCCTCGTCTTCGAGCATCGTGCCGGTGCGCACGCCGCGGCTCAGGTGCGAGCGGTACTTGACCCAGTCGAACAGCGAGGCCGGGTCGCGCTCGAAGGCGCCGCTGTTGAGCTGCTTGAGAAAGCCCAGCCAGGTCTGGTTCTGCGTCTCCCAGACCTCGGTGGTGAGCGCGCCGCGCACCGCGCGGGCGTTCTCGCGCGCCGCGCGCAGGCAGTTCAGGATGCTGGAGAGGTTGTTCTCGTCGCGCACCATGAAGTGCATGACGTTGTGGGCGTTGACCTCGCCGTACTTGCGCTTGAAGTTGTCCTCCAGCTCGGAGATGCCCAGCAGGCCGCGCCAGCCGGCCTCGGCGCGGTTGGCCGATTGCGGCAGCAACGAGGTCTGCAGGTTGACGTCCAGCATGCGCGCCGTGTTTTCCGCGCGCTCCATGTAGCGGGCCATCCAGAACAGATGGTCCGCGGTCCTCGACAGCATGACGTTGAGTCCTTTCTTGTCTTATTCCTCGAGCACCCAGGTGTCCTTGGTGCCCCCGCCCTGCGAAGAGTTGAACACCAGCGATCCCTCCTTGAGCGCCACGCGCGTGAGGCCGCCGGGCACCATCTGCACGCCGTTGGCGCCGCTGAGCACGAAGGGCCGCAGGTCGATGTGGCGCGGCGCGATGCCCGACTGCACGTAGGTCGGGCAGGTGGACAGGCTCAGCGTGGGCTGCGCGATGTAGTGCTGCGGGTGCGCGACGACCTTCTCGCGGAAGGCCTCGATCTCGGCCTTGGTGGCGGCCGGGCCCACCAGCATCCCGTAGCCGCCGGCGCCGTGCACCTCCTTGACCACCAGCTCGTCCAGGTGCGCCAGCACGTACTTGAGCGACTCCTCCTCGCGGCACTGCCAGGTCGGCACGTTCTCCAGGATCGGCTTCTCGCCCAGGTAGAACTCGACCATCTTCGGGACGTAGGGGTAGATGGACTTGTCGTCGGCGATGCCCGTGCCCACGGCGTTGCACAGCGTCACGCGCCCGGCGCGGTAGGCGCGCATGAGCCCGGCGCAGCCCAGCGCGCTGTCGGCGCGGAAGGCCTGCGGGTCGAGGAAGTCGTCGTCGATGCGGCGGTAGATCACGTCCACGCGCCGCGGCCCCTGGGTGGTGCGCATGTGCACCGTGTCGTCCTGCACGAACAGGTCCGAGCCCTGCACCAGCTCCACGCCCATCTGCTGCGCCAGGAAGGCGTGCTCGAAGTAGGCCGAGTTGTACATGCCGGGCGTGAGCACCACCACGGTGGGATCTTCCACGCCGGCCGGAGCCACGGAGCGCAGCGTCTCCAGCAGCAGGTCGGGGTAGTGCGCCACCGGCGCCACGCGCTCCTGGGCGAAGAGCTCGGGGAAGAGCCGCATCATCATCTTGCGGTTCTCCAGCATGTAGCTCACGCCGCTGGGCACGCGCAGGTTGTCCTCCAGCACGTAGTTCGTGCCCGTGCCGTCGGCGTTGGCCGCGCGCACGATGTCGATGCCCGCGATGTGCGACCAGATGTCGTGCGGCAGCTTCACGCCCGCCATCTCGGGGCGGTACTGCGCGTTGTTGAGCACCTGCTCGGACGGGACGATGCCGGCCTTGAGGATCTCCTGCTCGCCGTACACGTCGGCGATGAAGCGGTTGAGCGCCGTGACGCGCTGGCGCAGGCCCTGCGCCATGCGCTTCCACTCCGCGCCCGGGATCACGCGCGGGATCAGGTCGAAGGGGATCAACCGCTCGGTACCGGCGCCGTCGTCCTGCGCGCCGTACACGGCGAAGGTGATGCCCACGCGGCGGAAGATCATCTCCGCTTCCTGGCGCCGGGCATCCATGAGCTCGCGCGGCTGGCGCTGCAGCCACTGGGCAAAGCGGCGGTAATGCTCGCGGACGGCGTCCGGGTGGGGACGCATCTCGTCGAAGCTGGGTCTCATCGTTCAGGCTCCTTCCTGCACGGCTTTCGCAACTTGTGTGCCACGGCCCCACCCATGGCCCAGGCACACCGCTTGAGCGGCACGCGCCGTGCCGCTTCAGCCAGTCTCCGCCCCCGGGTCTTCCCCCTCCTTGCTCCAGCGCACGGTGTGCACGCGCACGCTCAGCGAGTGCATGCCGCCGCCACGGATGACGCCGCGCAGCGGCGTGACATCGCCGAAGTCGCGCCCGACCGCGACACGCAGGTGCTCGGTGTCGGGCACCACGCGGTTGGTCGGGTCCAGCTCCAGCCAGGCACCGTGCACGCCTTCGTCGGCCCAGGCCCCGGGGCACCACACCGCGGCCCAGGCGTGCGAGGCGTCGGCGCCCACCAGCGCCGGGCGCCCCGGCGGCGGGCGCGTGAGCAGGTAGCCGCTGACGTAGCGTGCGGCCAGCCCCATGGCGCGCAGCGCGCCCACGAGCACGTGCGCGAAGTCCTGGCACACGCCGCACCGCCGCTTCAGCACCTCGGCCAGCGGGGTGTCAATCTGGGTGCTGGCGCTGCGGTACTCGAACTCGTCGTGGATGCGCTGCATCAGCCCGATGGCGGCCTGCGCCAGCGGACGCCCCGGCGCGAAGCTGGGCGCGGCGTACTCCCTCAGCGCCGCCAGCCGCGGCACGAAGGGCGACCAGGCGGTGAACTCCGCCGCCGGCTCCCACGGCCGCCCGGCCTGGAAGCGCAGCCGCTGCGCCACCTCTTCCCAAGGCCGCGAAGCCTCGGGCCGCAGCCCCGCGGCGCGTGGCAGCAGCCGCACGCGGCTGCGCGCGCGCACCTGCAGCGCGGCATGCGGGCGCGCCAGGCTGAACAGCAGTCGCGGGTTGCCGTGGCGGTCGATGTCCTCGCGCGCATGGTCCGGCGGCGGCTCGATGCGCAGGTCGAAGGCCTGCAGCTGCTGCCACGGCTCCTCGCGCGGACGCAGCCAGGCCACGTGCTGCGCCAGCTCCACCGGGCTGCCGTAGTGGTACTCGGTGGTGTGCTCCACGGCCAGGCCCAGCTCGGCCTCGTCCGGCGCGGCGGGCTTGATGGGCGAGGCACTCTCCCCGGCCACGAGCGGGCCGGTGGCGGCGGTGTTGAAGCCGATGAGGTCGGGCGCCAGCGCCTCGGCCGCGACGGGCACGGGCAGGCCGTCCCCGGCATCGGCGGGCTGCACGGCTTCAGCGGGTGGCGCGGGTGCGTCCGCCGGCGCGCCCGGCACGGAATGGGCGGAGTCGGGATCGGGTGTCATGGCTTCTGCAGCGGGTCGCCGACGTGGGCGAAGAAGCGCTTGCCGATGTCGTCGGAAAGCTGCGCGCCGGCGTCGGCCAGCTGCGCCGCCAGCGCGTCCAGGCGGCGGCGCAGCGCGTCGTCGTCCAGGCCGCGCAGCGCCTGCAGCGTCAGCCCCGGCCCCTGCGCGGGCAGCCCGGAAAGCAGCTCGTCGGCCACGTCGGTGGCGATGGGCAGCTTGCGCACCTCGGTGCGCAGCCGACGCAGGATGCAGGTCCAGGCGCGCGGGTTGTTGTCGTCCAGCACCAGCAGGTCCACCAGCGCCAGCAGGTCCTGGTGGCGCTGGTAGCGGGCGCGGAAGGTGATGGTGCTGTCGTAGAGCTCCAGCAGCAGCGCGTTGCCCTCGGCCTCGGCCAGCGCGCCCTCGCGCAGCAGCACGCCGAACTGCGTGGCGTGGCTGACCAGGCGCTCGACGTGGCGCCCCACGGCCAGCAGCCGCCAGCCATGGTCGCGCGTCATGCGGTCGGTCTGCGCACCGGTGACGGCGGCGAGCTGCACCGCCAGCTCGTCCAGCGCGCGCAGCACTTCGGTGGTGGTGGGCGCGGCCTTGTCCTGCGGCTGAAGCGCCGCGCGCAAGTCCGCCCCCATGCGCCGCATCAGGCCCCACTGCTCGGGCGAGAGCCGCTCGCGCAGGCTGCCCGCGGCGCGCGACAGCGCCCCCAGCAGCCAGCCCAGGCCGTTGCTCTCGTCGGCCAAGCCTTTGAGCAGCGCGCGGCGCAGCACCGCGCGCGAGGGCGAGGACACGCTCATGC
>JAEYPG010000754.1 GCA_023410975.1 Pseudomonadota bacterium | reverse complement strand
AACGCCCGCCTGAGCTCGCCACTTCCCCCGGGCGGACTGCATGGTGGGAAAGCTTGTGCGTTTTCGCGGGCTGTAACGGGTGCTTGCGACGACGGTGTCCGAGATCATGCCGCCGCGGTCAAGCACGAGCTCGCACCCGCAGCCCTCTTCTATCCAACTGGATGGTGGGAAAGTTTGTGCCGCTTCGAACAGGACCGAGGAAGCAAGCCGCCTTTGGATCATGCAGGTGGCTGCTTACTGTCCTCAGCATGGTGGGAAAGTTTGTGCTGCCTTGACCTGCTTGGCCTTTACCGATGGCCGGCAGGCAATCGCCACCACACCAGCGCAGAAACAGCCCGTTCATCCGCTGGATCCGGCGTTCAACGGCCGAGCTGCCCAAGACGGCACAAAGCTTCCCACCATTGCTTGCGCGCCCACCAAAGCGCCCGGGGCCACTGTCGGTTCCGGGCTTGAGGGTGACCGTCATGCTGTTGTGCTCTGCAACGCAGTCGCAGATCCCGGGGAAGCTTGGAAGCTGATTGAAGCCCGCGCTGACGCATTGAGCAACGCCCGCCAAGCTGCTGCCCTGACGAGCGTCCCTCATGCCGAACCAATGCCGGGATCAGTCTTTGCGGCTCTTGGCTGGTCCCGTGACCTGCTGCAGTTCGCCTTTGCCGTAAATGCTCTCTACCAGCTTGCGAATCCCGTCGCTGAGCTGCGCGAACTTGGCGTCGTCTCCGACACGCGTCATGTCCAGCGAGAAGCGCTCCTTCTCGTGGAACGCCTTCATGGTCAACTGCGCGCCGCTGCTGTACCGGTACGCGAGCAGGTGAGAACGCTCTTTGGTCGCTGGTGCCTCGGCTTCTGGCGGGCTCTTGAGCTTGTCCGTCATCCGCATGATGTCCTTGGTGGACAGCTCCTGACGTATCGCCTTCTGAGCCAAAACCACGGCGCGTTCGACATGCTGCCCGTCCGTGCTGCGGGCCTTGTCCGCCTCCCAGTACTTGCGCACGGCCGTCATCAGCTTCAGGTTGTTGCTGGCCTCCACGTCTTGCGCGAATACCTCCAGCACTGGCTCCGGCAGATTGCCCAGATTCACCTTTCGGGAGACCGCGCTCTCGTTTTCTTCAACCAGCAGCGCCAGCCCCCGGTTCGTGAGGCGCCCATTGACGATGATCCCCCTCTTCAGTTCCTCCCGCGCCGTGCGGCCCGCGTCATCCAGATCGGGACCGTCCTCTGGGATCAGTCCCATTCGGACCGCATTGCCCATGAGCTTGTCGGCAAGCCCTGCTTCAGCGGCGAGCTCTTCGTCGCGAAGCAGCTCACGGAAGGACATGGCGTCGTCCAGGACCGATTGGGCCATGCGTTCGGTGTTGGCGCGCCTGGCTTTGACATACCCGTCCGCGATGCTCTTTGGGGCCTGAATCACTTCCACCCGCAGGCTCTGGAAGCCCTTCAAGGTCGCGGATCTGAACCGGCGGTGACCATCACTGAGCTGGAACCGGCCGTCAGGACGCCGCCATACCTGCACCGGTGCATCCTGACCGTTCTCGGCAATCGACCTTCCGAGCGTTTCAAGAGCCCCGAGCTGAAAGTTGCGCCGGGGATTGCGAGGGTTCTCGACAATCAAGTTCAGCGGAACGTCCAGCAGCATGTAGGGTTGCTGCTCGCTTGCTGGTGAGGGCTCCGCGGTCACGATCGGCGTCACGAGCGCAGCAGGAGCATGCGCACTTGGTATTGCCGCCGCCGCCGTGGTGGACGCAGGTGCGGAGGATTCTTCGACGCTGCCTGCTGTTGCAAAACTCAACGGTATCGCTGGCGCTCTGACTCCCAACTGGTCAACTTGCTCCACCAACTCTTCGGGCGACGGCCTATTGGTCTTCTTCGAGAAGACACTCAATGCCTTGGAGTCGCGTTCTCTGTTCTTTTGCACCGGGGATGCCACCTCTTACTCCTCCTGTCCGGCGATGGCGAGCAACTCGTCGAAGAAGCTCAGCACCTCGTTTTTGGCCTGTCGATTCTGCAACTCATGGATGGCTGCGCCTGTGCGCGCAGACTCGCCCCAGACGTCGCGGTCGTAGAGCGTGGAGCTGACGACCGAGATGCCCAGGTTAGCCAGTCGCTTTCGAACAGCGGCCTCGGTTTGTTTCGCGCGCAACGATGTTCCGACCTTGGCCATTACTACCAAGGTCTTCGTACTCTTGAGCTTGAGCGCCTGAAGGTAATCCCAGGACGACTGCAGGCTGCGCACGTCGTCTTCGTCTTCCGAAGTCGGCATCAGGACCAGCGACGACTTTTTGGCTGCTTCGGCAAGCTGCAGGTAGCCCTGTGCAGGGATGTCTACTACCACCAGGTCGTACTCGGCCTCCAGGCGCTGCAGGGTCTTGCCGAGCTTCCCCGGATTGTTCCAGTGAGACTCCACGTCGCACACGGGCATGGCGCGCTTCTGCCGCAGCGCAACCCAAGTCGCTGCCGACATCTGCCGGTCCGTATCTACGAGGCAGGTCCTGACGCCACGAGTGTGTGCCCATGCAGCCAGGTTCCGCGCAAGCGCGGTCTTTGCCACACCGCCCTTCTCAGTGCCGAAGGTGACGATCATAAGAATACTTTTCTTCGAAGCAATCGATATATGTTAGTGGTCATCAGACGATTTCTTCAACAGACGTGTTGTTTTTATCTCATGCCTTCTACCCTGTTGCCGCGGACAACGGGAGCTTGATAGCCGCTGCCTGGTCCAGATGGAATCCGAGGCAGCTCCTGGTCATCGCGATTGCACGAAGGAAAGCGACCGGATCGCGAGAAGACTGCCGATCATGGATAGGCGTGTGTTGTTTGACGCGGTATCAGGCTCAGCACAGTCTGAAGTCCATCCGTGCCCTAGCCCTCCTGTGGCTGTTCGATGCCAACGTTCGCCCGGACGCTTTCTGTCCTTCCCAGCAGCTCCGGTCTGATAGAGCGCGCAATGCGCAGGTGCCCTCCCTCACTCTCTCGTATCCAGTGCGCGCTTTCGTTGAGCCCTGCATCCAGTAGCCGCCAGTAATCGCCTCCAGTGCCGATGGGCAACATGACTGAACTCGGCGTATCGAACGCGAGGCCGGTGACCAAGTAGCGCTACGACAAAGGGAACGGGTAGCGCGGTCAAGACCCGACAACGACCAGAAGCTCAAGAGAAGTCACTGCGCGTGGCCAACTGCTACACGCAGACGCAGCGGTCGAGCATCAAGCATGGACGGAGCAGCACATCGAAGCTGTATGTGGAGAAGTGTTCTTCCTTGAGGACGCCTGTACCGGCAGCAGCCTGTCACTCGCAGAACGTAGACCGCCGCGTCGGAAGGGCTTGATTACACCGCTCGTGGACGAGAGCGCCCTCAGCGGCGAAATATTCCAGGCTCGATCGGAGCAGTTGCTGGCGCTTACGCTCAAGAAAGGTGACGTTGCCGTGATGGACAGCTTGCGCGCACAGGTTTTACGCGTGCGCGAAACCATTGGGATGCGCGGCACCTCGTTGCTGTACTTGTGGCCCGAGCCTTGACGTCGATTCCATTCAGCAGGTCTTCTCCAAGCTCAAGCAGTTGTTGTGCTGGACACGAGTGCGGACCATGCCGACGTTGGGGACCTACGTCTCTGAATTGCTGGATGCCTTTGGCTTAAGGGAAGGCAGCCGCTACTTTGAGTACTGCAGCTACGCTCAGTCACTCTGACATGGCATCACCCAGGATCAAATCTGTAGATGCTCACTGACGACGGGACGCAAATCCTGTAGGACTACGCTGTGCTACGGCCATGATTTCTGTCCACCATGAATCGTGCTGTGGTGTATCTGTGCACGCCTGGGTCGTTGGGCGCGAACGGCAGCTTCACCGCCTGCACTACGCTCGTCTGGTTGTCCTTTGAGCGCGCAGATGCAGCGTCCTCAGGTACACATTCGTGCTGAGGCTGCATGCTGTGATCCATGGTATTCCTTGCGATCGTGGCTTCGCGCAGGGCCAGTGTCTGCAGTAGTACAGGCATGGCAGCGATCTCGATGCTGTCATCCATGGTCTTTAACTGACGCCTTGATGTTGCTGGTGTGCCTGGCTGACGTTTGCTCCGGAGCAAACGGGTTGACGCGTAGTGGTGGGCCGGCTGAGCATGCACACAGGGTCAGCGCGGGTGGGGCTCTTGCCATGACCGCCTCCAGTACAGCAGCTCCTTGCTAGAAGGTCGGAGCCCAGATTTGGCGACGTCAATTCGTTTGCGCCGGAGCAAACGACACGCTGCTCGGACGCAGCCCTCCTGCAGCAGTTCAGCCGGCCTGCTAAACGTCTCGGTAATGGGCTTCCTGCAGTAGACCCACCTGGCTGCTCCAGCCATGTCGGCTCGTTTGCGCCGGCGCAAACGACAAGGTATATGGCTGCGGGCAGCCCGAACCAGTACACCAAACCAGTCCCCGGTCTCCGGGTTTCCTTGAATCGGCCATTCCAACAGTGCTGCGTCAAGCGTGGTCGAGAGGTCAGTCGCCCTGGCTTTTTGGCCCGTTTGCGCCAGAGCAAACGACATCGCGTTCGAAGGCAACGTCCTCATGCGAGTGGCGTACAAGACAATCGCTGATCCGGCATTCTCCTGCTCTGGCGCGCCAGTCCATGCGTTTTCTCCAGTACAAGGACCTCGACCTGCGTCGCGTGCGACCGGCCTTCGACAAGGTGCGTGCAGCGATCGAAGCCGGCGACTTCCGCTCAGCGGACGTGAAGAAGCTGCATGCGGGGCCGTACTACCGCGCGTGGCTGGACCACGCGAACCGGCTGCTGCAGTTCGCGCGCATCGAAGGCCAGACGGTGTGCCTGGAGCTAGAGGTGATCCTCAACCACGCCTACGACCACTCGCGCTTCCTGCGCGGCGCGGCGGTGGACGAGGCCAAGATCGAGCTCGAGCCGCCGGCCGAACCCGCGGCCGTGCCCGACGCCGAGCTCGCACCGCTGCGCTGGTTGCATCCGAAGCGCGCGCAATTCGAACTGCTGGACAAGCCCGTCGTGTTCGACGATGCGCAGGACGCTCTGGCACGGGTGCCCTTGCCGCTGGTGGTGGCCGGCTCCGCGGGCTCGGGCAAGACGGCGCTAACCATCTCCCGGCTGCGCGAGCTGCCCGGAAGAGTGCTGTACATGACGCTCTCACCCTACCTCGCGCAAGGAGCGCTCTCGCTCTACGGTGCCCATGGCTTCGAGAACCCGGCGCAGGAAGCGGAGTTCCTGAGTTTTCGAGAGTTCCTGGAAACCATGCGCGTGCCGCCCGGGCGCGAGGTGGACCTGCGTGCCTTTCGCGGCTGGTTCGATCGCCACCGCCAAGCCGTGCGTGCCTTGGGCGACATCGACGCTCATGCGCTGTTCGAGGAGTTCCGCGGCGTCATCGGCGCCCAGCCCGGCGGGCCGCTGGCGCTGGAGGACTACCTGGCGCTGGGTCCGCGCCAGAGCCTGCTGCCTGCTTCAACGCGCGAGGCGGCGCACGCGCTGTTCCAGCGCTACCGCCAGTGGCTGGTTGAAGCCGGGCTTTTCGATGCCAACCTCGTGGCGTGCGAATGGCGTCCTTTGGCTGCCCCCGAGTACGACTTCGTGGTCGTGGACGAGGTGCAGGACTTCACCCCGGTGCAGCTGGCGCTGGTGCTGGCCACGCTCAAGACCCCGGGGCAGTTCCTGTTGTGCGGCGACAGCAACCAGATCGTGCACACGAACTTCTTTTCCTGGGCCGCGGTAAAGACAATGTTCTGGCACGGCTTGGCCGGCGCGGCCGCGCAGCGCCAGCAGCTGCACGTGCTGCAGGCCAACTTCCGCAATACCCAGCGTGTCACGGAACTGGCCAACCGGCTGCTCAAGGTCAAGCAGTCGCGCTTCGGCTCGGTGGACCGTGAGAGCAACTTCGTCGTGCAAAGCACCTCGGGCGACGAGGGCGATGTCTCACTGATGCCGGCCAAGGACGCGGCGCTCAAGGCACTGGACGCGTCCACACGCGCTTCCGTGCAGCACGCGGTGATCGTGCTGCGCGACGAGGACAAGGCCGCCGCGCGGGCGCATTTCCGCACCCCGCTGCTGTTCTCGGTCCACGAGGCCAAGGGACTGGAGTACCCGCACGTCGTGCTGTTCAACCTGGTGTCGGGACAACGTGCGGCCTACGCTGAAGTGTGCGAGGGCGTGACCGCGGCCGACGTGCAGCGCGAGACCCTGGAATACGCCCGCGCGCGGGACAAGTCCGACCGCTCGCTGGAGATGTTCAAGTTCTACGTCAACGCACTGTACGTGGCGATGACGCGCGCGGTGCGCTCGCTCACGCTGGTGGAGGCTGACACGGGCCACACGTTGCTGGACCTGCTGGGCTTGCAACCTGGCGAGGCCAAGCTGCAATCCGCACAAGCTTCCACCAAGGACGAGTGGGCCCAGGAGGCGCGCAAGCTGGAGCTGCAGGGCAAGGCCGAGCAGGCGCAGGCCATTCGCGAGGCCTTCCTGCAGCACCGCCCCGTGCCCTGGACACCATGGGACCAAGCACACATCGAGCAGCTCGCGCTCAAGGCCTTTGATGCCGCCAGCCCGAGCACCAAGCCCCGGCAGGCGATCTTCGACTATGCGCTATGGCACGGGCAGCAGCACTGGATCGAGCAGCTGGCGGCCGTGAGCTTCCCCGCGGCGCGCAGCTTGGTCGTGGACGGCGAGTTCCTGGGGGCCGGCTGGCATGACACCCGCGACATCCGGGTCCCGCTCTGGGAGCAAGGCGAGATGCTGGTGCGCCGCACGGTGGTGGCGCTGCGCCAGCGCCACTTGCAGCCCTATGCAGCGAAGAATTTCAAGGAGGTGCTGCGCCAGGCCGATGTGCATGGCGTGGACCACCGCACGCCGGTCGGCGCCACGGCGCTGATGCTGGCTGCGCGTGCCGGCAACGCGGCACTCGTGCGGGCGCTGCTGGACAAGGGTGCGGATTCGGAGGTGCGCGACGAGTTCGGGCACACGGCCTGGCTGTTCGCGGTCAACCGCGCGCTGGAGGAGCCGGAATTCGCCAGGACCGGGCTGCCGGCGCTGTTTGACCTGCTTTCCCCGTCCACCCTGGACGTGCAGAGCGAGGGCCGCCTGGTGCGCATCGAGCGCCACCAGGGTGAGTACTGGATGCTCACGCTCATGCTCGCCGGGCTCAAGACACAGTGGTCGCGCTGCACGCAGCGACCGCTGGAGTCCTGGAAATACCAGGAAGGCTTCTTTGCCGAGCAGCTGCAAGGCGTGCTGGAAGCCCTGCCACCGCACCTGTGGAGCGACAAGCGGCGCAAGCGCAGCTACGTGAACCACGTGCTGGCCCGCGCAGAAGTAGAGAGCGACTACCGGCCGGCGCGCCGGCTTTGGCGTCGCGCGCGCCACGGTCGCTACCTTCCCAACCCGGCGCTGCTGCTGCGCCGCGGCGAGGGCTGGCAGCCGGTGTACGAAGCGCTGAACCTGGCATGGTTCGACCGCGGCTGTGGCGGCGAGGCGCTCTACTGGGTGCAGCCGGCGCAGCTGCTCAGCCAATTGGGCGTGGTGGCCACGACGCCGGTGTCGGACGGCCGGACGCCATCGACACCATGAGAGGCGCAATGCCACATAGGGAAACTTGGTGCCCTGCTGGACCGTGGTCTCCGCGGGAGCGCAAAGTGTCTGGGGCCCGCCATGGCAGCGGTACCGCTGCATCGTTGATGCCAGGAGCCTGACCCACAATGGCGCCTTTCCTGCCGGATCAGGTTCATGTCCCGTATCGATGCCCTGCAGATCGCCCCAGTCGAAGCCAGCCCGGCACTGACGCCGCAGCAAAGGCGCTTCAACAGCCTCATCCGGCAGATCGAGCAGGCGCGCCGCACGTTGGCGACGTGGCACGACAGCATCCCCGTGTACGGCCAGGCCTACACGCAGGTGCTGCTGCCGCTGCAGACAGCGTTCATGGCTGCGCGTCGGGAGTGGGCATTCGCGCTGGACGCCCAGCTCACGCAGCGCCGCTGGGCCAAGGCCGAGCGCGAGACGCTGCGCACGCTGTTGTGCGACGCGGCTGGAGAACTCCTAGATGCCCGCGACGACGATGCGGAGCTGAAGGCGCTGTTCGACAAGCACGCTGAAGTCGACTTCGACATCGAGCGGCAGGACGTGGCCTTGGCCATGAAGGACCTGGCGCAGGCCGTGACCGGGCTGGACCTGGGTGACGACGAGGGCATCCGCACCGAGGCCGATCTCTTCGAGCGCATGCGGCATGGGATGCGGGCCCAGGAGGAGGCCAACGAGGCCGCGGCCGCCGAACGCGAGGCTGCAGCCCCACGCCAACGCAAGACCGCTGCGCAGCAGCGCAAGGAAGCCGAGGCCCAACAGGCCACGCAGTCCCTGCGCGAGATCTTTCGCAAGCTCGCCAGTTTCCTGCACCCCGACCGCGAGACCGACCCGCGCCAGCGGGAGGCCAAGAACGCACTCATGCAGAAGGTCAACCAAGCCTACGCGGCCAATGACCTGCTGACCTTGCTGGAGCTGCAACTGCAGGTCGAGCAGATCGATGCCGGCCACATCGCCAAGGCCGGCAACGAGCGGTTGAAGCACTACAACAAGGTGCTGTCCGAGCAACTGCAGGAGCTCAAGCACGAGCTTGCCCGCGTGGAGGCCGGGTTCCGGTTCGATTTCAACCTGGAGCCCGGCTTGGGACTGGATCCGCGCAAGCTGGGCCAGCTGCTGGATGGCAATGCCCGACGACTGCGCGCCGAGCTGCAGCGCCAGCAACGTGAGCTGCTCATGCTGGAGGACGTGGCCGCGACCAAGCGCTGGCTCAAGCGCCAGCAGCAGCTGTTGCGGCAAGCCGATTTCGACATCGGTTTCTTCTGACCGAGGTGGCAGCCGGCCGTCGCCGCAGGCTGACGGGCCAGACGGTCGCACGGAAGCCGATTCAGTGGCATGCCGGTGGCTCAGGCCGCGTCGGGGCTTTGGCCTTCAGCCCAGCTGCTTCCAGAGCTTCTTCATCTCCTTGGCCACCCGGTGCGACTCCGCGTGCACGTACTGCGACGTGGTGGTGAGGCTGGCGTGGCCCAGCAGTGCGCCCACCACGTCCAGCGGCACGCCGGCGGCCACCGCCGTGCTGGCGCTGGTGTGGCGCAGCCAGTGGGCCGAGGCCAGGCGCAGCCGCTGCGCACCCAGCCGATCCTTGCCTTCCAGGCGCTGCGCGACACGCTCGAAGAGGCGCTGCAGATCGTCGTGGATGGTCTGCGGCCGCACGCCATCGCCCTTGTAGGTGGGCGTGCCATCCGGCAGCGCCGTCACAGTCTCGATGGCGCCGGAGGCGTCCACCACGTCCATGCGGCCCGCGCTGGGCAGCTTCAGGTACAGGTCGTCGACCTTGCCGATGAGGTACGTGCCCGGCGGCACGTGTTCCAGGTCGTCGGGCAGGCCACGCGCGGCGAGGTAGGCCTGCAGCGCGTGCACCAGGTCCTCGGGCAGCGGCACCTCACGGTACTTGCTGCGCTTGCCCACTACGTGCAGCACCCAGCCGCCGTCGCCCTGCTGCGAGGGCGGTATCCACTCCAGGTGGTCCCGCCGCGCGGCGGCCAGCTCCGAGATGCGCAGCCCCGTCGAGATCAGGAAGCGCAGCACCAGCGCCATGCGGCGATGCCGCCCGCCCGGCTCCAGCGCGGGCAGCTCCTCCAGCACCGCCTTCAGAGCCGGCGTGGGCAGCGTGCGCGCCAGCACCCGGTTGCGCTTGGCCCGGTCGTGCTCCAGCCCGGTGGTGTCGGCGGCCGTGGTCGAGGCCGCCACGGGTCGCGAAGCGCCCTGGATGCGCACGCCCGCGAAGGGATTGACCGTGGTGTAGCCGGTGGAGAGCAGCCACTCAAACAGGCCGTGCAGGATCACGAGTGACTGTTTCTGGGACGAGATCTTCAGCGGCCCGGCAAACGGGCGCCACAGCGGCGCGAAGCGCGGCACGCCCTTGGAGCCGATCCACTGCGCCGCGGGCTGCGGGTCGGCCAGGAAGTCGCGGTAGGCCAGCGCATCGTCCAGCGTGAGCGAGGTCAGCGCCTTCTTGCGCTGCAGCACGCACCACAGCAGCAGCCGCTCGGCCTCGCGCCGGTAGGCCGCCTGCGTGAGCTCGGATGACTTGGTGGACAGCCACGTGTGGATGGCGTCGTAGTCGTTGCGCGCGGCGATGGCACAGCGCTCCACGGGAGCGCGGAACAGCCCGTTTTCGCCGCTGAGGTCCGAGGGCACGTGCAGCCGCTCCAGCGGCACCACGCCCAGCTCCTTGCGTGCCGACGTGCCAGCCACCAGAGCGCTGCCTGGAGCAGCGGTGCCCGGGGCGGGCAGGGCAGGGGGTGCCGAGGCCAGAGCAATGGGGCCCAGGTGCGCCTCGATGAAGCGGCGCATGCGCTGTCCCTTGCCCTCGCCGATGCCCGGGATGCCCGACCACCAGCGGCGCGGCACCGACCGGATGCGGTCCACGAGCTGCGCCACCGTGAAGAGGTCCGCCCGGTGCAGCCGGTCGGCGATGGAGGGCGCGAACCAGGCAGCCAGGGACGAGGACAGCGTCAGGTCCTCGCCAACGACGCCCTCGAGCTCGGTGATGAGCTCCAGCTGCCGCTCCACCAGCCGGGCACGGCGCCGGGCAGCCCGGCGCGCGGCCTCCGCCCCCGGTGCTTGGCCATGCTCGGCCTGGTAGAGCTCCAGCAGCTCCTGCTGGGAGTGGAAGTCCGCGTCGAAGCGCTTGGAGAATTCCTCCAGCGAGGGCACGCCCTGGGGCTCCCGGATCAGCGCGGCCTGGCGCGCCAGCGTGGACGCGCCCTTCAGCCCGGCGCGGCGTGCCGCGGCCGCCAGCTCGTCGAGCGTGCGCTGCAGCCGCTGGCGCGCCACGCGCAGGTCCGTGCTTTCCTCGCCGTCGATGCCAACCAGATACCGTTCGGAGAGCACGCGCAAGTCCAGCCCCTGCACCCAGCCACGGGCCAGCGCAAGGTGGGCGCGGGTGAGTCGGTCGCGAAGCAGGGAAGAGGCGTTGGCGGCAGCAGACATCGAAAGGAGAGGGCGCTCGGAGCCCTTGGCAAGTGCTTGTCGGGCCTCAGTTTACCGGCGTGCCGCCACCCTACACCGCACTTGCTCCATAAATTTCCTGCTAAAGATTATGAAGCCTTATCTATAGCAAGCACATTGCTTCGTGACTTTTCGTACC
The DNA here is from genome assembly GCA_023410975.1 of Pseudomonadota bacterium. Lineage (GTDB taxonomy): Bacteria > Pseudomonadota > Gammaproteobacteria > Burkholderiales > Burkholderiaceae_C > Azohydromonas. The sequence continues at coordinate 3,237 of JAEYPG010000754.1, read as the reverse complement.
TACAATTAGTTGTGCAGATTGAGTACGATCCTGACAAGCGCCTGCGCACGCTCATTGAGCGGGGCCTGGACTTCGAGGACGCACGCGAAGTCTTCGCCGGCCCCACGCGCAGCGCGCGCGACACGCGCATGGACTATGGCGAGCTGCGCACCATCACGTTCGGGATGCTGCAAGGTCGCATGGTCTGCTTGGTCTGGACACCGCGCGGCGCGGCGCGCCGCATCATCTCCATGAGGTACGCCAATGAGCGCGAAATCGCCCGCCACTAAGCAGCCCTGGGTTGACCCGGACGACGCACCGGAACTCGACGAGGCTTTCTTCGAGACCGCGGACCGCAGGATCGGCGAGCGCGAGGTGTCACGAGAGGAATACGCCGCAGCCGTCAAGGCAGCCACGAAGATGGGGCGCCCGAAGCTGGAGCGGCCCAAGCGGCCGGTTACCGTGCGCTATGACGCCGACGTGATCGACGCGTTCAAGGCCACCGGCCCAGGATGGCAGACCCGGATGAACGACGCGTTGCGCGACTGGCTCAAGACCCACCCAGTCGGTACGTCTGGTACGCCCGAAGCGCGCTGAGCCAGCACGCGACCTTTGCCCCAACAAGGATGTATAGCTTCGGCCTCAGGCGCTGGCCCGTGAGAGAGAGCGCGTTTTCGCTGATCCATCAACCGTCCCGATGGAGCGCGACACTGAACCCAACCAGGCTGCCGCGCAGTGATGAACCAGAACCATGAAACCTGCGGCTGGCCGTTTGCCTCTGGCGAGATGGCGCAGCGCATTCGCTCGCATGACTGGGCCGCCACGCCGCTGGGGCCGATCGAGCAGTGGCCCCAGGGCCTGCGCATGCTGGTGAACCTGATGCTGCAGAGCCCACGGATGATGGCGCTGTCCTGGGGAGAACAGGCGCTGCTGTTCTTCAATGACGCCTATGCCCGCCTGATCGGGCCGCGCAGCGCCATCGCACTGGGACGCTCGGCCTATGAAACCTTCGCCGACGTCAGCGCCATCTTCGCGCCCCACCTTCGCTCGGCCATGGCGGGGCAGCCCATCGAGCTGAAAGATCAGTACTACCCCTTCATCCGCACCACCGAGCTCGAAGACGCCTGGTTCGATGAAATCCACCATCCGGTGCACTTGGACGACGGCACGGTGGGTGGCGTACTGACGATCCTGGAGGAGACGACGCCGCGGGTGCTGGCCGAGCGTCATCGCGAGCAGTCGCAAGCGCAACTGCGCCAGAGCACGGCACGCGAGGCGTACCTGCTGCGGCTCAGCGACTCGCTGCGACCGTTGAGCGATCCGGATGCCGTCATGGCCGAGGCCTTGCGCGTGCTGGGCGAGTACCTGGGTACCACTGGCGTGGCGTATGGCGAAGTGTCGGCCGATGGTGCGGACCTGATCGTGGAGCGCAATTACGGCGCCACCGCAGCCCTTGAATCGACCAGGCGCTACCGCATGGCCGAGTACGGCCCCTCGCTGCTGCAGGCCTTGGTTGCCGGGCGCATGGTTGCCGTGCCCGACATCGCGACGGCGCCCGGGTTGTCCGATAGCGAGCGTGCTGCCCTGGCGGCGCTGGGCATCGCGGCGCTGGTCAGCGTGCCGCTCATCAAGGATGGGCGCTTCGTGGCGAACCTCAATGTCCATCATGCTGCCCCGCGCATCTGGACACCGGGCGAGCTGGCGCTGATCGAGGCAACTGCCGAGCGGACCTGGGCGGCACTCAAGCAGGCACGCGCGGAGCGTGCCCTGCGCAAGAGCGAGACACAAGCCAGGCGCGCTGCGGACCTGCTGGAACAACTCATCGAGAGCGTCGCCGACCCCATCTGGACCATAGACGCGCATGGGCGCATGGCCGTGCTGAACTCCGCCGCGGCGGTCGTGCTGGGCCGCCCGCGCGAAGCCCTGGTGGGCCTGCGCAACAGCGAAGCGCTGCCCGCTGCCCTTGTTGCCCAGGCGCAAAGCGAGGATCGCCTCATCTTGCAGCAGGGACAGGCCATCCGGGTCGAGCAGACCGTGTTCGATGCCAGATATGGAGAGCCGCGCGTCTTCTTCACCATCAAGGCGCCGCTGCGCTCGCCCGACGGCCAGATCACGGGCATCGTGGGCATCGCCCGCGACATCACCGAGCACAAGGCGGCCGAGGCGCGGCTGGCCGAGCTCAACGCCACGCTGGAGCAGCAGGTGCAGCAGCGCACCGCGGAGCTGCAGATGGTGAGTGCCCGCGAGCGGGCGGTGGTCGCCAGCGCGCGCATCGCCGTCATCACCACGGATCTGGAGGGCCGGATCACCTCCTTCAACCCGGCCGCCGAGGCCCTGTTCCGCTGTTCGGCGTCGCAGGCCCTGGGGCGCCTGGTGACGGATTTCTGCGAGCCCGAGGAGCTCACCTACAAGGCGCAATTCTTTTCGCCCGACGTGCAGGCTCAGGCCGCACGCATGCCCGCAGCGCTCATCGCCGGCATGCTGCCCGAGCAATCACGCCCGGGCGAGGATCCACGCGACGAGTGGACGTACATGCGCGACGACGGCACCTCGTTTCCCGCGCTGCTGAACCTGAGCGTGCTGCGCGATGCGCAGGGGCAGGTGCTGGGCTTCCTGGTGCTGCTCACCGACCTCACCGAGCGCAAGGCGCTGGAGGAGCAACTGCGCGAGCGCACACGCCAGGCCGAAGCCGCCAGCGCGGCCAAGAGCGCCTTCCTCGCGCACATGAGCCACGAGTTCCGCACCCCGCTCAACGCCGTCATCGGCTTCAGCCAGCTGCTGCAGCGCATGGCCTTGCCCGAGCAGGCGGCCCGCTTCCTGAACCATGTCCAGCAAGCCGGCGAGCAGCTGCTGGCGCTGACCAACGACGTGCTCGACCTCTCGCGCATCGAGGCCGGCGAGATGCATCTGGAAACCGTGCTTTTCGAGCTGCTGCCGCTGCTCGATGCGGTGCGGGGCCTGGTGCAGCCTCAGGCCGATGCCAAGTCCCTGGAACTGGTAGCCGATATCGCACCGGATCTGCCGCGGTTCCTCATTGGCGACCCATTGCGGCTGCGCCAGGTGCTGCTCAACCTGCTGTCCAACGCGGTGAAGTTCACGGCCAGTGGCCGTGTGACACTGCGCGCGCGGCAGCTGGCACGCAATGGGCAACTGGCCGCACTGCGCTTGGACGTGGTGGACACCGGCATCGGCATCACGCCCGAGCACCAGGAGCGCATTTTCGAGCCCTTCGTGCAGGCCGCCGGCTCCATCGCGGCG
>JAEYPG010000470.1 GCA_023410975.1 Pseudomonadota bacterium | reverse complement strand
GGCCTGGAGCGGCGGCGAGCGCGCCCGCAAGCGGCAGCAGCACCCGCTGAGCGGCCTGCGGCCCGGTCAGGGCCGGGTGCCGCGGACCGGCCCGAAGCCGCCCGGCTCAGTTCGCCTGCGTCTCGCGCCGCTTCATCGACAGGTACTCGGCCTGTTCCGTCTCGTGCAACTGCGCCGGGTAGCGCTCCAGCGCGTCGTGGAAGCGGCGCAGCCGGGCGTCGATGGGGGCGGACGCGGTGTCGAGGAAGGTGTCGATGGCCAGGAAGTAGCGCATGGTGTTGCGCTCGGCCACGCCCTGCATGCCGCGCACGTACTGCGGCCGGCCCTGCTCGTCGCGGCCGGTGACGCTGAAGCCGACCTTGTCCTTGCCGGCGCTGGAGAGGTAGACGCTGGTGGCCATGCGGGCGGCCATGCCCATCTCGTAGGCGTAGGACAGGTGCATGAAGGTCTGCCGGTCGCCGGCCGGCACGGCCTGGAAGCGCAGCCGGTAGTTCTGCGTGCCCAGCGGACCCTGCGCAGCCGACAGCGCCACCGCCAGGTACCGCGGCTGCATGGCCGGCACGGCGAAGTCGAAGGCCATCGGCTGCGCCTGGTCCACCGGGTCGGTGTAGCGCCGCGCTATCGCCACCTCCAGCCGCTGCTGCGCGCCGCCCCCGGCGGGCAGGCAGCGCTTGACGTTGGTCTGCAGCATCAGGATGTCGCACCAGTGCCGCGGCTGCTGCAGCGCGGTGGCCACGGCGTCGAAGGGATGGTCCAGCAGCGCCCACACCTCGCCCAGCGGCGCGCTGGAAGAGTCGTTGGACTGCAGCAGCAGCGGACGCCGGAAGGGGCTGCGCGCGAGCTCGGGCTGCAGTTCGGCGTAGCGGGCCTGCAGGGAATCGCCCGCGCCATCGGGCGGGGCATCGGCCGCGGCCACGGCGGGAGCGGTGACAAGCACCAGGCCGGCCAGCAGGCCGGCGCCCAGCAGCGCGCCGCGCGCAGGCGCGCGGCGGCATGGGACACGGCAGGCAGGGAGACGGGGCTGAGCCATCGAAGCGCTTCCAGTCCGGGTGAGAACGGACGGATTGTGGCAAGCGCCATACCGTGGTCGGCAAGGCCGGGTCGCAGCTCTGTTACGGCGCCGCCGCCAAGGCCGTCGCATCATCGCCGCGTCAAGTCAACACGAGGAAGCACCGATGAAGCACCTGCACCCCCTCCTGCGCGCCGCCCTGGGTCTGGCACTGGCGGCCCCGGTCGCCACGGCCTGGGCCGGCGACCTGAAGCTCACGGGCGAGCAGGAAGTGCCACCGGTCCAGACCATGGCGATAGGCACCGGCAGCATCAGCGTGGCCGAGGACGGCACGGTCAGCGGCAGCATCAAGACCACCGGCGTGGACGCCCTGGCCGCGCACATCCACCACGGCGCCGCAGGCAGCAACGGGCCGGTGCTCATCCCGCTGACCAAGGGCGAACACGGCACCTGGAGCGTGCCCCAGGGCACCAAGCTCACGCCCGATCAGATGAAGGCCTACCGCGCTGGCGAGCTGTACGTGAACGTGCACAGCGCAGCGCAGCAAAGCGGCGAGGTGCGCGCGCAGCTCAAGCCCTGAGCAGCGCCGAGAACGGCAACGCGGCAGAAACGGCAACAGCGCCGCGGCCCGGACCGGCCGCGGCGGGCGATCCTTGACGGAGCAAGCGAATGGAGTTTTCGGAGTCGGCGGCGCTGGACCTCATCATCTTCGGCGGAGCCGGTGACCTCGCCTGGCGCAAGCTGCTGCCGGCGCTGTACATGGCACACCGGCACGGCAGCCTGGGCGAGCGCCACCGCATCATCGCCGTGGGGCGCCAGGACTGGCCGCGCAAGCAGTACGTGGAGTTCGTGGACCGCATGTCGCGCCCCTGCATCGACCCGGCATCGATGCAGCCCCTGCACTGGCAGGACTTCCTGCGGCGGCTGGACTACGTGCAGCTCGACGCCACGTTGCCCCAGGGCTACGAGCGGCTGAAGGAGGCGTGCCAGCCCGAATCGGTCAAGGTCTTCTACCTGGCCATGGCGCCGGACCTGTTTACCGCGGCCACGGCCCACCTGCACGGCGCCGGGCTGGTGGACGAGCACTCGCGCGTGGTGCTGGAAAAGCCGCTGGGCCACGACCTGGCCTCGGCGCGGGCCATCAACGAGGCGGTGGCGCGGCACTTCGAGGAGCGGCAGATCTACCGCATCGACCACTACCTGGGCAAGGAGACGGTGCAGAACCTCATGGTGCTGCGCTTCGGCAATGCCATCTACGAACCGATGTGGCGCGCGCCCTTCATCCGCAGCGTGCAGATCACGGTGGCGGAGACCGTGGGCGTGGGCACGCGCGCGGGCTTCTACGACCACACCGGCGCGATGCGCGACATGGTGCAGAACCACCTGCTGCAGCTGCTGTGCATCGTGGCCATGGAGCCGCCGATCTCGCTGGAGGCGGACGACGTGCGCGACGAGAAGCTCAAGGTGCTGCGCAGCCTGCGCAAGCTCACGCCGGCGCAGCTGCGCCAGGACACGGTGCGCGGCCAGTACACCGCCGGCAGCGTCGAAGGCGAGCGCGTGCCGGGCTACCTGCAGGAGAACGGCGTGCCCGCGGGCAGCCGCACCGAGACCTTCGTGGCGCTGCGCGCGCACATCGACAACGCGCGCTGGGCCGGCGTGCCCTTCTTCCTGCGCACGGGCAAGCGGCTGCCGCGGCGGCAGTCGGAAATCATCGTGGAGTTCTCGCAGCCGCCCTTCTCGCTCTTCGGCGACCAGTCCGGGCTGCAGCAGCCCAACCGGCTGCTCATCACGCTGCAGCCGGAGGAATCGATCCGGCTGCAGATGATGGCCAAGGAGCCGGGATCGGGCCTGCGCATGCGTCCGGTGCACCTGGACCTGGACCTGCAGTCCGCCTTTACCGAGCGGCGCGCCGAGGCCTACGAGCGGCTGCTGATCGACGTGGTGAAGGGGCGGCTCACGCATTTCATGCGCCGCGACGAGCTGGAGGCGGCATGGCGCTGGGCCGATCCGATCCTGGAGGGCTGGGACAGCCTGGGCGACCCGCCCAAGCCCTACCCGGCCGGCAACTGGGGGCCGCCGGCGGCCTCGGCGCTGGTGGCTCGGGAAAACGTGCTGTGGTCCGAGGCGCAGTGAGCCGGGCCCGGGGCGGTGCGGGCGAGCGCGCGGCCCGCCCGGCGTGACGCGGGTATGGACGTTGCATCAATGGGACGGAACGTCCCGCAGCACTTGCCGCGACAGCTGTATAAACATACAGTAGTCCATCAGGAGTCACATGATGAACACGTCCAGCACCCCCAGCATCAGCAACCTGCGCCAGCACTACCGGCCCGCGCCGGACCGGATACCGGGCTGGCTGCGCCGCGTGTGGCATTGGTTCTGAACTTCAGCGGCTGGCCCGCGCGCCAGCCGCGTCCGGCGCGGTATGGTTGAAGGCATGAATGCACCAGCACCACTGAGAGAAGAGGTCCTGAAGCTGCGCGAAGCCTCGCCCCAGGCAAGCCTGCCGCTGGCGGCCGAAGGCGTTCAGCGCTTCGTCTGGGAGCACCGTTTCGGCTCGATGCTGATCGAAGTCGATGGCGACGAGGTCCGCGTCAACGGCGCCGTCGTGCAGCCGGTGCCGCCCAGGAAGCCCGAGGGGCACGCGGGCTGAAAAGTGGCTCAATTGCGCAGCACTGCCATGTGCACCGCTTCCCGGTTCAGGCAGGCCATGCTCATGTGCAGCTCCTGCACCGAGTCGCCCAGCGCCGACATGGCAACGGCCAGCCGCCCGGCCGGCGTGTGGGCGCCCAGCATCCGCACCTGAACCTGCGCCAGGCAGGCGCGCGCAGCGCCCTGCACCGACGGCGGCATCTCGTCCAGCGCGGCGGCGAACAAGGCCTGCCGCTGCGCCTCGAACGCCATGGGGTCCTGGTGGGCCAGTTGCGAAAAGCGGTCGAAGTCGAAGATGGTTTCCACGTTGGCAGGCCCTGTTCAGCAGATTGGCCGAGAGCAGTCGGCTGGATGCTTTGGATGAAACCCGACAATCAAGGGTGTCGCGGGGCGGCCCTCCTTGCCGAAGCGTTCCTCGCGTCCCTCGTTCGTCACACCGTTGATGCCTGAAGCCATCCTGTGACCGGGAGGGCGACGGGACACGGGGGTCTTCCCGTGCTTGCCGCGCACGAGCCGGCCTTTCCTTGACGCAGCACAAACGCGGCCCCGCAGCCGCTGCGCGCCTCAGGCGCCGGCGCGCACCAGGCGGTGCACCGTGACCTCGGGCCGGCAGTTGAAGCGCACGTCCAGCAGCGAGGAGCCGCAGCCCACCGAGGTGTAGCCCAACATCGGCCCGTGGCGCCAGGCGCCGCGCACCAGGGCGCGGGGCGCCGTGGACTCCGTGATCAGCGGGATGCCGCCGGGCAGGCAGATCTGCCCGCCGTGGGTGTGCCCGCACAGCATCAGGTCAAAGCCGCAATGCGCCGCCTGCAGGTAGGGCTCGGCCGTGTGCGACAGCAGCACGGTGCAGGCCTCGGCCGGGATGTTGTCGGCCGCCTTGTGCAGGCCGTGGGCGCGAAAGAAGTGGGCGTCGTCGATGCCGGCGACGTACAGCGCCTCGCCGCCGCGCTCGATGCGCTCCGACTCGTTCATCAGCACGCGGATGTCCAGTGCCTCCATCGCCGGGACCATGCGGATGCTGTCGTGGTTGCCCAGCACCGCGAAGGTACGCTCGCCCAGGTGCGGCCGCAGCGCGGCCAGCGCCTGCATCGCCGCCTCGCAGGGCCCGTAGGTGCGAAAGCGGAAGTCGCCCGTGAGCACGCACAGGTCGTGCGGCACGCCGCGCACGCGCTCGATCAGCGTTTCGACGAAGCCGTTGCCCACGTCCAGGTGCAGATCGCTCAGGTGCAGCAGCCGCAGGCCCTCGAAGGCCGCCGGCAACCGCGGCAGCGCGCACTCGCGCTCCAGCAGCTCGATGCGCAGCGTGTTGCGCCGGCCCCGCTCGCGCAGCCCGGTGACCGTCAGCAGCAGGAGCAGCAGCGACGGCAGCGCACGCCAGTTCTCCAAGTGCGGCGAGCGCGCGCCCTTGCGGCGCAGCCGCAACTCGGCCTCATGCTCCAGCCCCAGGCGGTGGCGCAGGTGCGCCCGCCCGATGCGCCGGCTCAGCGCCTCCAGCGCGGCGGCTTCACGCGCCGCCGCGTCGTCGCCGGCGCTCACGACCCGGCGAGCCGCTCGCGCGCCTTGTCGATCCAGAGCTGCAGGCTGGCGTTGAGATCCTCCTGGCTGAAGGAGCAGCTCTCCCCGCCGAACAGGGCGCCGGACTCCGTCCGGTCCAGCAGGTTGCCCAGCACCTCGCCGAACCTGGGCGGCAAGCCCGGTGGCAGCGGCTCGGCGCGCAGGCGTCGGCAGAAGGACGGCACGTCGAGCGTGCCGGCGCGCAATTGGTCCAGCGCATGCTGGAAGGCTTGAAGCGACATCTGATCAGGTTCCGCTGGAGCCGGTCCGCAACGGCGCCAGGAGGTGCCGCAGACCGTTGTGGTCGATTTCATGCATCAGCGCCAGGAGCCGGCCGAGCTGCCCCGAGGGGAAGCCCGTGCGGGCGAACCATTCGAGGTAGGCGCCGGGAAGGTCGGCGATGGCCCTGCCCTTGTACTTGCCATAGGGCATGACGGTGGTCACCAGGAGCTGCAAGGGTTCCGTCATGCGCGGCATTGTCCGCCACGCGGGCTCGGCGCCCTCAAGGCATGCCCGTTGCTGAACCCGGCCGGCCGCTGCCGACCGGGCAGTGGGCCCGCCGGACCGAGCGCCCCGGTCCCTTTGCCCTTGCTGCCTTGTTCGCCACCTGGTGCCTGCTGATCGGCTCGCTGCTCGTCACGATGGGCCTGAGCCACACGCTGCTCAAGCGGCTGCCGGTCAGCGCCGCGGCGCTGTACCTGGCTGCCGGCTATGTGCTGGGGCCGCACATGCTGGGCTTCATCCGGCTGGACATCGTGCGCGATGCCCAGCTGATCGAGCGGCTCACCGAGGTGGCCGTGCTGGTCTCGCTGTTCGCGGTCGGCCTGCGGTTGCGGGTGCATCTGGACGACCCCTTGTGGCGCGCGCCGGTGCTGCTGGCCAGCGTGGCGATGCTGCTGACCATCGCCTGCATCACGGCGCTGGGCTTCTGGCTGGACGGGCTATCGCTGGGCGCCGCAGTGCTGCTGGCGGCCATGCTGGCGCCGACCGATCCGGTGCTGGCCTCGGAAGTGCAGATCGAGCAGGTGGGCGACCGCGACCGGCTGCGCTTCAGCCTCACCGGCGAGGGCGGGCTCAACGACGGTGCCGCCTTCCCCTTTGTCATGCTGGGGCTGGGATGGCTGGGCCTGCACGACATGGGCGAGCGGGCGTGGCGCTGGTGGGCGGTGGACGTGCTGTGGGCAGTGGATGCCGGGTTGGCGCTGGGCTGGTTCATGGGCGTGGGCTTTGCCCGCGCCGTGGCCTGGCTGCGCCGCGAGCGCATGCAGGCGCTGGGCATGGAGAGCTTCCTGTCGCTGGGCCTCATCGCGCTGGCCTACGGCGCGGCCCTGAAGCTCCATGCCTACGGCTTCCTGGCGGTGTTCGCGGCCGGGCTGGCGATGCGCCACGTCGAGCACGTGGACAACCCCCAGCGCCCCACGGACGTGCTGGATGCCGAGCCGCAGAAGCAGCATTACATCGCGCCGGCGGCGCTGGAGTTCGCGCTGGATCTGGAAAAGCTTGTCGAGCTGACCGTGATGCTGATCGTCGGCAGCCTGCTGAGCGTCGACAAATTTGGATGGCACAGCGTACCGGTGGCGGCGGCGCTGCTGCTGGTGGCCCGGCCGCTGGCGGTGTGGCTGAGCACGTCGCACCTGGGCTGGACACCGATGCAGCGGGTGCTCGCGGCCTGGTTCGGAGTTCGCGGCGTGGGCTCGCTGTACTACCTGGCCTATGCCGTCTCGCACGGCGCGCTGACGCAGGACACCCCGGTGGTGATCGATGCTGTGCTCGTCACCATTGCGCTGTCCGTGCTGCTGCACGGCTCCTCGGCGACACCGGTCATGCAGCTGTACCAGCGCCGGCGCCGCCGCGCGGCCTGAATGGCTGCCCTGGGGGCTGGCTCATGACTTCCGAATGTCGCGCGGTCGAGGGCTGGCCGGACCAGCAAGCACCATTGCCCCAAGCGCTGGAGACGAAACACAACCAGCTTCAGGTTGAGAGAGATAATCCCGCATAATCTTTCATAAAAAAATTTACGTCGTTTTCCTGCTTGGAAAGTGCTGCGCTGCCCGTAGGAGAGAACCGGGGAATGCGCTAGTGCTTCCTGCCCCGACGTAGGTCCCCCGAAAGCGTGTAGTGGCCCGCGGTGAGTGAATAGCCGTTTAGGTCGCGGCCTCGGAAAGCCGGGTTGGCAGCGGCTGGACCTGCGGTGGCGAAGGGACAGCACCTGGCATGTCGAAAGCATCGGCTTTCGCCAGGTGAAGACTGACATTCGAGCGTGGGCGCCACAACACCACCCTGGGCTCGGTGGGTGTTAGACGGTCTAACACCCGACCCTGCTTGAGCGGCGTGAGCCAACCCTGCGGACTCAGATCATGCGTGCCCGCCCGGCCATGGCGCCGGCCCAGCATTGCAAGCCCACGAGCACCCAGAGCACCGCCAGCGGCACTTGCCATCCGCCCGTGGCGTCATGCAGCAAACCGAAACCCACGGGGCCCAGTGCGGCGAGGCTGTAACCCACCGACTGGGCCATGCCGGACAGCGAGGCGGTCTGCAGCGGGTTGTGGGTGCGCAGGCTGAAGAAGGCCAACGACAGCGCCAGGCTGGCCCCCGAGCCCAGGCCGCCCAGCAGAATCCAGAACAGGGACGGCGCCGACCCGGCCAAGCCGATGAAGCCAACCAGCGACAGTCCCGTCGCGGCGATCGCGTGGCGCGACTGGTCGCGCGCGCGCGCTGCCAGCAGCGGCGCCAGCAGGCTGCCGCTCAGGCATGCCACTTGGTAGAAGAAGGCGTAGGTGCCGGCGGACGCTGCAGACAAACCAGCGTCCTGCAACAGGCTCGGCAGCCAGGCCACTACCACGTAAAAGGCCAGCGACTGCAGCCCCATGAACAGCGAGACCTGCCAAGCCAGGGGCGAGCGCCACATCGACACCGGCGCATGGGTGGGCACAGGCGGTACCGCCGCGCCTGCGGCGCCAGAGCGCCCGGGCACGAGCAGCCACCACAGGCCCGCCAGGGCCGCGGGTATGGCCCAGACCGCCAGCGCCAAGCGCCATCCCAGGGCGCCGGCCAACGGTACTGCCAGCCCGGCTCCCACCGCAGCCACGCCCGCCAGCGTGGTGACGAAGACCGAGGTCATGGAGCCGATGCGCCCCGGGAAATCACGCCTTATGACCGCGGGCACCAGCACGTTGCCGATCGCGATGCCGGCGCCCAGCAGGCCCGCGCCCGCGAACAGCCAGGCCGTGCCCGGCAGGGAGCGCAGCACCACGCCGAGCACCAGCAGCCACAGCGAAGCCACCAGCACCCGCTCCAGGCCAAAGCGCCGCGCCAGGGGGGCAGCGAGCGGAGACACCGCGCCGAAGGCGATGACCGGCATCGTGATCAGCAGGCCCAGGGCCGACGGGGCCAGGCCCGTGTCGGCCTCGATCTGCTTGATCAGCGGGCCGATGCCCATGAGGGAGGGCCGAAGGTTGGAAGCAATGATGACCACGCCAACGGCGGGCGAGGCCAGGCGCCAGGGCGCCGGTACAGCTGAAGACATCCGGACGGAACCGCGGGTGCGGAAAACTACGGGGCTGCGATTCTCGCCGCGGACCAAGAAGAAAGCGGCCCGTGGGCCGCCTGCTCGTTGACCGGTCCGCGCCAGCCGCTCGGTGGAAACCGCAAGACCAGCGCTGTCCGCTTCAAGCGCCGGGCTCACCCGCCTGCTGTCCCACCGCCTTGCCCCACCAGCCGCCGCAATGCCTTTTCCAGAGCGCTCCAGCGCTCGGGCGGCAACAGCGCGGCATCGATCTCCAGCACGGTACGGGCACCGTCGTGGCGGATCGCGGCCTGCCGGCCCTGCCCCAGGTCCATCCGGCGCTCGGCCGGCGCCGACAGGTCCGAGCCCGCGGCACTGGCGCCAGGGGTGTTAGACCGTCTAACACCCCCCGCTTCGCCCGCGCCGCTGAGCAGCTTGAGCACCTTGGGCGCCGCTAGACCTTCCGCCGCGGCGAGGTTCGCCGCGGCCAGCACGGCCTGCCGGTCGCGCTCCAGCGCGTCCTTGAGCTTCTTGATCCAGCGGAACTGGATGTCGTTCGGCGAGGGAAACGCGTCGAGCACCGGCTGCGGCAGCTGCGCGATGTGCAACGCATTGGAGACGTCCCCGGGCGCGCGGCCGATGAAGGCAGCGAGTTGGCGCAGCGACGGGAACATGCCCTCGTCCAGCGCCTTGCGGTACATCAGGCCCTGCTCGTAGGCCGAGAGGTTGCGGCGCAGCCGGTTCTCGCGCTCCATGTGGCCGAACAGGTCGCGGTCGGACAGCGCCTTGACCACGGCGTTGACCGGCAGGCCCAGCTCCAGGCACGCGCGGTGGCGCCGGTGGCCAAACACGACCTCGTAGCGCGCAGCGCCAGGCACCGCGCCTTCCAGCGGCCGCACCAGGATCGGCTGCACGTTGCCGCCGGCATCCAGGATCTCGGTCTTGAAGGCTTCGAAGTCCGGGCCCTTGAAGGAGTCGGCATGCCGGTTGGCCCAGCGGCTGGGCGCGATCTCCCGGGCGTCCAGCTGCAGCGCGCCGCGCTCGCCGGCCAGCCGCGAGACTTCCTGCTCCAGTTCGCCGACCTTCTGGCGCAGCGTGGCGTTGTCCAGGATCTCCATGGTGGTAAGCCCGGGCCCCGTCTTGGGTCGCGGGACCACCGGCGGCACGATGGGCGAACGCTCCACCACTGGGGACGGCACCGGCACCTCGGGCGCACGCGCGGTACGCGCCGGCGGCAGCACGAAGGCGATGTTGTCGCCCTTGCGTTCCTTGCGGGCGCCGCTCATCGCGCGGCTCCACGCAGCTGGTCGAGTTGCCGGGTCCAGAACAGCTGGCCCTGGTCTTCGATCAGGTCCACCAGGCGGTCGTAGGCTTCGGTGGCGCGCTTGAAGGTGCGCGCGCTGGCATTGGCCACCCGGTCGTAGACGGTGCCGAACTCGGCCGAGGAGGTATTGGCCGCCGCGGTCTTCGGGATCTCTACCTGCACCAGCTTGTCGGCATAGGCGGTGGCCATCCATTTCTTGACCATCAGCCCGGTCTGGTCTGTGCTCTCCACCTTGGTGGGCAACACGTCGATGAAGCTGAACTTCTTGGTGCCGCCGCGCTGGCGGATGAGGGAGTTGGTCAAGTCCGAGAACAGGTCCCAGAACTGCGCCGAGCTGGCGAAGTCCAGGGCATTGGGCGGCAACGGCATCACGATGCCGTCGGCGGCCATCAGCGCATTGATGGTGGTGTAGGAGAGGGCAGGGGGGGTGTCGATGATGATGAAGTCGTAGTCCTCGCGCGCTGCGTCCAGGCTCAGGTCCAGCACTTTCCAGAACTCGAAGTTCGGGTTGGCCATCTGCCGCGCCGGCAGCGTGAACTCGGCCCCGAACAGGAACGGCGCGGCGGCCACGAGGTCGATGCCGTCCCAGTACGTTTGCCGAATGGCATAAGAGACGTCAGCCTGCTCGCCCTTGAACAGCGGCAGCACCGTGTCGCCGATCTCCACCTCCGAATCCGGCAGGATGCCGAACAGCGTGGTGAGCGAGCCCTGCGGGTCGCAGTCGATCAACAGCACCCGGTGCCCGGCCAGGCTCAACCCCTGTGCGACGGTGGCTGCGGTGGTGGTCTTGCTCACACCCCCCTTGAAGTTGCCGATGCAGACCGTCACGGCCGTGGTGCCGGCCGGCCGCAGATCCCCCTCGCGGGCAACGCGAACCCAGTGCCGTGCTTCGCTCAGCGTGAACTCGCGCCGCGCGCCACTGGGCGAAAGGGTGCCCACGGGCAGGTCGCCTTTCTTGATGCGGGTGAGCACCTTGGACTTGTCCCAGCCGGTGAGCTCGGCCAAGTCGCCGCTGGAGAAAGTGGGCGGCTGCTTGCGGGAATCGGGCGCCAGCATCGTGCCGCGGATCTGCGACACCACCGCCTTCACCCGTTCCGCCTGCTCATCGATGGCTTCCAGCGTGATGCCATCGTCCTCATTGAGCACGGTAGTTTCCAAGAGTGCGTTCTCCTGCATCATTGTTGCGTTACTCCGAATTGTAGAAGCGAACTCGAAAATTGAGCAGCCATGATTTTTTGAGGAGCAAATGGCGATGAAACGCTGGACGAAGCAGTGGAAATGAACCTTCTCAGCCGCTGTCCTTTAAGCAGTCTTTAACCCCCCTTTAATACCTTTGGGGCTGTGGAAAACAGAAATTTCCCTTTAAAATCAATAACTTGATTTCATTTCCTGTCCAGGGTTCCCATAGTTTCCGTCCCGGGATCTGACTGAATGCGTCCAGCGCCTTGACTGTGCCTGTCCCGCTGTTTGACTTCGCGGCACCGCCAAAGGGGAAGGAACTGTGGACAACTTCGCAGGACGGCGCGGGTGCAAGCCTGGTCGGGAAGCAGGAATGCCCCGCAGGTGTCCAGCGTTTTGACTGTTGAAGCTCGGCGGGTCCTTCCCGCCACCAGCTACAGCTTGGGAAATGTGTCCATGGGTGCCTGGACATATACTTTCACGCCATGTCCAAGGCAGCCCAGACAAACCAGCGCGAAGCGGCGGTGGAAGTGTTCCGCAAGCCGGCCGCGATCATTGCCATCGTCCCGGCCAACCGGCCGCTGACGGTGACCGCCCGCAAGGCCTACAACGTCATGGGCCGCATGGCGCAGCGCGCCGGGGACACCGGCGATGCGGGCTATGCCGCGCCGCTGAAGTCCATCCTGCGCGGCTTCGGCGCCGACAGCAACGCGGCCGCGTCGCTCAAGCGCTACCTCGACGAGATGATGACGACCAAGGTCGAGTGGCGGCAGCTCTCGTGCGGCGATACGCCGCCGGACGGCGCACAAGGGGACGCCGGCGAGCGGCTGCTGGTGTTCACCCTCGTGTCGCAGGTCGAGCTCTACAAGGCCGGGCGCGACAACTGGGTGCGCTGGTGGTACCCGCCCGCCATCCGGCAGCAGATGACGGATCCGGACCGCTGGGCCCAGATCAGCCTGGAGACGGTTGCGCGGCTGGGTACCTACGCCGCAGTGGCGCTGTACGAGATCTGCGTGCGCTACAAGACCACGGGCCGCACCGCGCGCCAGCACTGGAGCTGGTGGGTGCCGGTGCTGCGTGGCAGCGACCAGGCCAAGCAGCGCGAGTGGCGCAAGATCAAGAGCGAGCTGGTCGTGCCGGCCATCCGCGAGATCAACGAGCTCAGCGAGATCGAGATCACGCTGGTCGAGCACAAGGAGCCCGACGGCGTGTACCTGCAGTTCGAGGTGTGCCCGCGCGAGCGGCGCCCGGCCGCCGCGGAAAGCGAGCAGCCGGTGGACGTGGCGCTGGTGACGCGCGCCCTGGGCCTGGGCCTGGCCGAACGCGACTTCGACGCGCTGGAGGAGCGCTTTGGCGGCGAGGCGGTGGCGCACGCGCTGGAGCTGCTGGCGCGGCACCTGTCCGGCGGCACGCCAGTGCCGGACCGGCTCTCGCACCTGAAATGGATCCTGCACGGCATCGCCGACAAGACGCCGCGCCGCCCGGCCCTCGCGCCGGCGTCTGCCGAGGTGGCGCATGTGCCGCGGCTGCCCGCCCAGCCGGCAGCGCCGGGCAAGCCGGGAGCGCTCCAGCGGAGCATCCAGGAGTTCGCCGCCGAGTTCGAGGCGCTGCCTCGGGAGGCGCAGGGCCGCTGGCTGAACGGGCTGCGGCGCTGGGTCATCGAGCGCGGCGTGTCCACGCCGCTGATGGTGCGCCGCATCGACAGCGGCGACTGGCGCTCTCCCGTGGTACTGGCCTGGCTGCAGCGGCTGCTCGCCGAGCGCGGCGAGCCGTAGTGGCCGGCTGCGCCGCGCAAGCGTCCCCTGCTGTCGCGGGTTGTCCACAGCACGCCCGCTGACTCCCTTCCAGCCGCCTTCAGACTCCCGGTATCTGTCCTTGGGCGGGCCTGGGCCCACGCCCGCTGGCTCCCGCAGGGCACGCCTTCAGACTCCCGGAAGCCGCGCCCGCTGACTCCCGCCCCCACGCCTTCTGGCTCCCGGGTGGGAGTCAGAAGCTTCAGCCGCGACAGCCACTTGGCAGGCTTGTCCACAGGGCTGAATCTTCTTGAATCTGCTTGAATCCTTCTTGAATCGCAGAACGGCGGGAGTCGGAAGGCGTGCCACGCTTCGAGTGCCACCAGTGCAGGCCCGCAAGAAGACAGCGAGCAGGAAGCAGCCGGCCAGACGATCACCACACCGTGCCGCATGGACTCGGCGCGAACGACATGAACGCCACTGGGAGCCGGAAGGCGAGCGTCTTCGCGCGGACAGGGAGCCGGGCAAGGCTCTGCCACCAGCTGCCGGCCATCGCGCTTGGCGTCCGCGCGCAGGCTCCCAGGCCGCTTTTGCGCGTGACCGCTCGCCCGCTGACTCCCATCCGCATGCGAGGTCCGCGCAGGGCACGAACGCAAGCGCAGAGGATTTCCTCCAGAGCTGACGCCGACGTGCGAGCCCACGGGCCTGCATCCGGGGCAGCTGCCTCGGCTGAACGTCGGCGGGCGCTGCCAGACGGCAGAGGGCACTGGGGCCTGGGAGCCAGGGGGCGTACCGGCCGGCCTGCGCCGGGTGACGGAACGCAGTGCAGACCACAGGCGCCCTGGCGAGCGGTCTTCTCGTGTGCTCCCGAACCAGACCTCGGCGATGCGGGAGCCAGAAGGCGCGCCCCGGCTGCAGCCCGTGTTCGCCGGGAGTCAGAGAGCGTGCATCGGGAGTCAGCGGGCGACCCGGCCCGCTTGCGCGCCGTGAAAGCACTCCGGGACACTGCCCGCACGGCGCGGGCTGGAGCATGGATGCAGGCTTCGGAACCGCTCCTGGCACGCCTTCTGGCTCCCGCCGTCCGCCGCCAGGACGGCGCGGGGGACGAAGTGCGAGGCCGGGCGAGGCCGCATCGCCTGCAGACTCCCACCGACGCCCCGGCCACGTCCACACCGCCATGCCCCAGGACCGCAGCTCCCCGCCGAATCCGCGCCTGCCCTTGCCCGTTCAGCCGACGCAACTGCCGCTGTGGCACGAGCGGGTGAGGGGCCTGCCCAATCCCATTGCGCGCTCCTCGCTGTTCACGGTCGGCAACCAGAACGAGCCTCGCAGCTTCTACCGCGAGCATCGCACCATCCAGACGCTGGCCGGCTGGGTGCTGACGGTGCGGGGCGAGGAACTGCGCCAGGACGACGAGGACGTGTTCCTGCAACTCATCCACCTGGCGCGCTGCCAGCCCTTGGGCGAGGCCGTGAGCTTCACCGCCTACTCCTTCCTCAAGGAGCTGGGCTGGAAGCGCAGCGTCGAGGGCTACAACCGGCTCAAGGCCAGCTTCGACCGGTTGCAGTTCACCAGCATCCGGCTCAGCTCCGACACCACCAGTGGCGACGGCTTCTACCTCTACCAGGGTGCGCTGGTGCGCAAGTTCATGGGCAAGTCGGCTGACAGCGACGAGCCCAAGTCCAAGTGGACGGTGTGGCTGGAGCCGGAAATCATCAAGCTCTTCGGGCCCAGCGCTTACACGCAGGTCTGGTGGGAGCAGCGGCTGCGCCTGCGCAGCGCGCTGGCCAAGTACCTGCACAGCTACTTCTCCACCCACGAGGCCCCCTATCCGCTGAAGGTGGAGACGCTCAAGGGCCTCACGGGCTCGCGCGCCGCGCGGCTCACCGACTTCCGCAAGGCGCTGCGCGTGGCGCTGCAGCAGCTCGTCGCCGAGGGCTTCCTGGACGCCTGGACCATCGACGGCGCCGACATCGTCCACGTCACACGCAGCACCCGCGGCAAGGCCGCCAAGGTGCTGCCCGCGGGCTGAACGCCCGGCATGGGCCGGCTCTCTGAGCCAGCCACCCCGCACGCGCTAAGGTGGCGGGTTTTGCTTTTCGGACCTCCGCCTGCGTTCCGCCATGCCCCATCTCATCATCGTCACCGTCCTGTGGGCGTTTTCCTTCAGCCTGATCGGCCAGTACCTGGCCGGCAAAGTGGACAGCGATTTCGCCGTGCTGATGCGCGTGGCCATCGCCGCCGCCGTGTTCGTGCCCTTCACCGTCTGGCGCGGCCTGCCGCGGCGGCTGGTGGGCGGCTTCTGGCTCGCCGGCGCGCTGCAGTTCGGCGTCACGTACCTCTGCCTCTACCGCAGCTTCAACGTGCTGACGGTGCCGGAGGTGCTGCTGTTCACGGTGCTCACGCCGATCTACGTCACCCTGATCGACGACGCGCTGGAAGGCCGCTTCAACCGCCGCGCCCTGATGGCCGCGGCGGTGGCCGTGGGGGGCGGCGCCATCATCCGCTTCCACCGGCTGGAAGGCAGCTACCTGCTGGGCTTCTTGCTGCTGCAGCTGGCCAACGCCACCTTCGCCGCCGGCCAGATCCTGTGCCGCCACCTGCTGGCGCGCTACCGTACCGAGGTGCCGCTGCACCGCTTCTTCGGCCACTTCTTCCTGGGCGCGCTGGTGCTGGCGCTGCCGTCGTTCCTGCTGTTCGGCGATTTGGGCAGGCTGCCGCAGACGCCTGTGCAGTGGGGCGTGCTGGCCTGGATGGGCTTGTTCGCCACCGCGCTGGGCATGTACTGGTGGGTGCTGGGCAGCACCCGCGTGGATGCGGGCACGCTGGCAGTGATGAACGAGCTGCACGTGCCCGCCGGGCTGGTGGTGAACCTGCTGATCTGGAACCGCGACGCCGACCTGCCGCGCCTGGCCGCCGGCGGCGCGGTGATCCTGGCCTCGCTGCTGATCAACCGCTGGGGGCGCCAGCCGGGCGTGCTGGGGCTGAGCCGCTGAGAGCCGTGCGCCGGCTTGCTCAGTGCGGCACCCAGCGCGCGATGCGCGTGAAGAGCTTGCGCAGCTCCTCGGCCTCGTAGCGGCCCAGGCCCGGGTCGTCGTTGGCCTTGAAGGCCTCGGCGATCTCCTCCCAGTCCTCTTCGAGCAGGTGCTCGCGCGCCAGCGCCAGCAGCGGGCCTTCTTCCAGCTTCATGTGGGCCCACACCGCCTCGGCGAAGGTCTGCATGGTGTCCTGCAGCCCCGTCAGTGCCTCGGGCGCGCCGGCGGCGCAGCGGTCCGCCAGCCGCGTCAGCCGCCGAACGGTCTCGTACTCGACCTGGTGCTGGCGCTCCAGCTCGGCCAGCAGCTCCTGCGCCAACGGATGGCGCTGCAGCAGCCGCACGTGCAGGTGGCGTTCCTCCTTCGGATGGTGCAGCCGTTCCGGGAAGTCGCGCAGGTACTGCAGCATGGGCCGTAGGGCGGCCACGTCCAGCCGTCCGCCCTGGCGCGCCTCGTTGGCCAGCGCCTGCAGGCCCTTGACCACCACGGCCATCGAACGGTGCTCGTCCAGCAGCGCCGTGATGGCGCGCTCGGCCGCCGTCAGCGGCTCGTCGCGCTCGCTGCGCGTCACCAGCACCGGCACGCGCGACTGGCGCAGCACCTTCTCGGTCTGCGAGCCGTACAGCCAGGTGCGCAGGCCGTGCAGCGAGTGCGAGGCCATCACGACCAGGTCGCAGCCCAGCTCTTCCACCGCTTCCAGGATGGCCTGTGCCGGCCGGTCCGTGACCTTGGCATGGCCGGCGCAGGGCACCTGCAGCACGCCGGCCTCGGCCATGGCCTTGCCCAGCACCGCGGCGCTGTCGCCCTGGGCTTCCTGCGCGAACCAGGCCGGATCGAGCTCGCGCAGCAGCGCGCCTTCGCCGGTGCCGGCGTAGTCCGGCTCGGCGTGAAGGAAGGTGATGCGTGCTCCCAGCAATTGGGCAAGCCGCACGGCCTGCGAGATGTTCAAGGTGGACAGCGCAGTGCCATCCACCGGCACGAGCAGGTGGGAATACATGGGAACCCGGTACTTGTACAAACCCACAGTGTGGCCGCTCGCGCGGCCCCGGCATTGGATCAGCCTCAAGCCGGGCCGGATGTCCCCCGCCCCGGAGCGGGAGCGCGTGATCTCTGCAGGGGGCGGGCGGGCGGGGCGTGCGCCCGGGGCGGGGTGGCGGCTCAGGGCTGCGCCGACGCGTGCAGCAGCGCGTTGAGCTGGTCCACCAGCGGCGCCCAGTCCGCGTCGTCGTGGAATTCCTCGTTCAGGAACTGCGCCTGCGCAGGGCTCCAGAAGGGTGCGTCCGCCAGCCGCATCTCCTGCGGCAGCGGGCGGTGCAGCTCGATGAAGCGCTCGATGTCACCCCGCCCGCTGGGCAGGCCGAGCTGGTCGAAGAGGTCTTTCAGGGCGTGGTTCGGAAGTTCCATGCGTTGCCGCCTTTCGCGTGCCGGAGGAGGGACAGCCGCTTGCGCTTCAGTGCATGCGCACCTGGCCGTGGTCGCCCAGGTCCTTGGGCGGCTGGCCCGTGGCGGCTGCGCGGGCCATCTTGTAGAGCTGAACCAGCTTGCTCTCGTGCACGTCCCAGTACTCGGCGTGGGTGATGCGCACGCGCACCAGCACCACGTCCGCGTCGTCCGGGCCGTTGGGGAACCAGGCTTGATTGGCGGGGTTCCACAGCGCGCGGCGCAGGGCCGGGTCCTCCACCGCCTCGGCCAAGCCCGAGACCGAGACGTAGGTGTCGCTGGACGGGTTGGCGTAGGCGACGTTCACCTGATGCTCGCGTTGCAGGTCGGCGAAGGGCTCGCCGCTGCGCGACATGAAGAAGAACAGCGCGTCGGCCTCGTCGTCGCGGCGGTTCTGCGTGGTCATCGGGCGGGAGTGCAGGTGGCCGTTCTCGTGCCGCGTGGTCAGCATGCCGAAGCGCATGTCCTTGATCAGCTCCCAGAGCTTGGCGATGTCGTTGCTTTCCGGGGTAGAAGGATGTTGGCTGCCCATGTGCTTGCTTCCTTGTCTTGTTCGGGGTTGGCTGAGGGCCGGCAGGCCCGGGAACCACCCTTGGCAAGGCCCATTCCCGCCCCTGGGCTGGCCCCACTCCATGCCCGGCCCACTCGCGCTTCACAGGAGCTTCTTCATATGACCAGCACCCTCTCGCCGCTGTACCGCGACTTCCGCACCCAGGACGAGATCGACCGCCAGTACAACCCTTCGCTGCTGGTGTCGGACGCCGGCGCCGAGATGCGCCACTACGCCGAGGCCAGCCGCCGCGCGCGCGAGCAGCGGCCCTGCGTGCTGGGCCTGCCCTTCGGCCCCACGCGGGCGGAGACGCTGGACATCTTTCCCGCCGCGCAGCCCGGCGCGCCGGTGTTCGTCTTCTTCCATGGCGGCTACTGGCGCTCGTTCAGCGCCGCCGACTTCAGCGGCGTGGCGCTGGGGCCACGGGCGCTGGGCATCACCACGGTGGTCGTGAACTACGCGCTGTGCCCGCGCGTGAGCCTGGACGAGATCGTGCGCCAGGCGCGCGCGGCCGTGGCCTGGGTGCTGCGCCACATCGGCGAGCACGGCGGCGACCCGGCGCGGCTGGCCGTCGGCGGGCATTCGGCCGGCGCGCACCTGGCGGCGATGTGCCTGCTCACGCCGTGGGAGCGCGACTACGGCCTGCCGGACAACCCCTTCACGGCAGCCTTCCTCGCCAGCGGCCTGTACGAGCTGGAGCCGCTGCGCTGGAGCTACCTGCAGCCCATGATCCAGCTCGACGACGGCGTGATCCGCCGCAATTCGCCCGCCCGGCTGGCGCGCCGCTGCGGCACGCATGCCTGGGTCACCTGGGGCGCTCTGGAGTCGGCGGAGTTCGCGCGCCAGTCGGCCACCTTCGCCGAGGCCTGGCAGCACGCGGGCAACCCGGTGGAACTGCAGCCGGTGGAGCAGGCACACCACTTCTCCGTGATTCACGGCCTGGAAGATCCCGCGGGCGCGGCCAGCTGCTGGCTGGCGCGGGCGCTGGGCCTGTGAAAGGAAAGGGGCCCACCATGAGCACCGAACGCATCGTCGCGGAGGAGGGCGCCCAGCTCGACTTCAGCCGTGCCATGAGCTATGGCGACTACCTGCACCTGGACGAGGTGCTGAGCGCGCAGCACCCGCTGTCACCCTCGCACGACGAGATGCTCTTCATCATCCAGCACCAGACCAGCGAGCTGTGGATGAAGCTGCTGCTGCACGAGCTGGACGCGGCCATGGACTGCGTGCGGCGCGACGAGCTCAGCCCGGCGTTCAAGATGCTGGCGCGCGTCACGCGCATCCTGGAGCAGCTGGTGAGCGCCTGGACGGTGCTCTCCACCATGACGCCGCCGGAATACAGCGCGATGCGCCCCTTCCTGGCCAGCTCCAGCGGCTTCCAGAGCGCGCAGTACCGCTGCATCGAGTTCGCGCTGGGCAACAAGAACGCCGCCATGCTCAAGCCGCACACGCACCGCCCGGAGCTGCTGGCGCGGGTGGAGGCCGCGTACCGCGCGCCCTCGCTCTACGACGAGGCCCTGCGGCTGATGGCGCGGCGCGGCCTGGCGGTGCCGGCCTCGCACCTGGAGCGCGACTGGACACAGCCGTATCAAGCCGACCCTGGCGTCGAGGCGGCATGGCTGGAGGTCTACCGCGACCCGAATCACCACTGGGAGCTGTACCAGCTGGGCGAAAAGCTGACGGACCTGGAAGACGCCTTCCGGCTCTGGCGCTTCCGCCACGTCACGACAGTGGAACGCATCATCGGCTTGAAGCGCGGCACCGGCGGCACCGGCGGCGTGAGCTACCTGCGCAAGATGCTGGAGGTGGTGCTGTTTCCGGAGCTGTGGCAGTTGAGGACGGATTTGTAGGCCGCCGCTCCGGCACCCGGGGGCCGCGACGCTGCCGTCACGGCCCTTGGGTGCCAGGGCTCAGAACGACGCAATCGCCTCCGGCTGCCCGTTCTTGAAGCCGTACACGCTCACCGGCGAGGTCTTCAGGTCGTGCTTCTCGGTGAAGGAGTATTCGCCGGCCACGCCCTTGTAGCTGCCCTTGGCGATGGCTTCGGCCACCTTGCCCGGGTCGGTGGAGCCGGCCTTCTGCATCGCGTCGG
>JAEYPG010000724.1 GCA_023410975.1 Pseudomonadota bacterium | reverse complement strand
CAGCGACCCGGGCGCCCAGCCCCTGGCGCAGCGCCTGCAGGCCGCCGGCGACGCGCACGACACCGTGGCCGCGGCGCTGGACCACGCCAGCGTGTTCGGGCGCGAGCCCTGGCCCGAAGGCTTCGCGTTGCGGCTGGCCGGCCACCTGGCCGCGCTGCGCCGGGGCGGCACACGGGCCCTGCTGATGCCCTCCGCGCCTCGCTGATTCCCGAGACCGCGCTCAGGTCGGCCAACAGCCGCGCTGCGGTGGCGGCACGGTTCCGTTGTCTTCTCAAGCGCTCACCGTGCCGAGTTGTCAGAAGCCCCGCAGCCCTGGCTGTACTCATCGCAGGCGTAGGATGCGCCCTCCCACGACCGCCCCGGCACGGGCCCGACCTCCCGCTTCAGTTTCGCCATCCCGTTCACACGCAGTGCCCCGCGCCGGCACCGCAAAGGGCCCCGCCGCCAGCCAGGCCGGATGCCTGGCCTTGTGTGCCTGCCCTCATTCACTGATCAATATTCATCATGCTACCCGCCAGCCAGAAACTCTTCCGTATCGGCATCGTCTACGACGGCAATTATTTTCGAGGCGTGAGCAATTACTACTCCAACATCCATTCACGAAAAGCCAGGATCAGCATCGAGGGCCTGCACAATTTCATCCGTTCGCGCGCGGCTGCCGAGGAAGGCATCGACATCAAATTCACGCAAATCGTCGATGCGCATTATTTCAGGGGGCGAATGAAGGCCAGGGAGGCGGAGGAGCGCGACATCCTTTTCCAGGAACGCTCCTTCGAGGACGTGCTCATGTACGAGGGCGTCACCACGCACTTCCTGCCCAAGGGTCCGGACGGCGAGAAAGGCATCGACGTGTGGCTTGCCCTGGAAGCATTCGAGATGGCCATCTACAAGCGTTTCGACGTCCTGGCGCTGATCGCATGCGATGGTGATTTCGTCCCCCTGGCACGCAAGCTCAATACCCTGGGCACGCGCGTGATGCTGCTCGGCTGGAATTTCAATTTCACCGACCACAGCGGCAACCTGCGCGAGACGCGGACGTCGCAAATGCTCATGGGCGAGGCGACCTATCCGCTGAGGATGGCGGAGATCATCGATGCGTCGCCCCCCGGGGACGATCCGGTGGTGGATGGCCTGTTCCATCGTCCGCAATATGCCGCCGCGGCAATCCCGAATCCGCTGACCACCACCATCGACCTGCTGACCGCGCCGCCCGAGGCCGGGTCCGTTCAGCAGGGGCGCATTCTCAATCTCAAGGGAACCTACGGTTTCATCCAGCCCGAGGCCGGCGGAGACAACGTCTTTTTCCCATTCAGCTCGCTGTCGCCCGACGACGTGCTGCGGCTGCAACCAGGGGTGCGCGTGTCCTACGAATACACCAAAGGGGAGCGGGGACCGTTGGCGCCCAAGGTCTGGATCGTGCCGGACGAGACCTGAACAGCCAGGGTGCCACGCCCGCGGTGCAAGCCGCTTGTGCTCCGCCATCGCGGGCCTCGCCGCCCATCTGCAGCACCACCGCGGGCGTATGGATGCCGGGGAAGCAATCCGCGCTTCGACCTCGAACGCGCGGCGGTCAGCGCCGAGCGCGGACAATACCGGCCCCGCACCTGTTGCCGCTGTCTCACGGCCCGCTTCCATGTCCTTTGCTTCCCTGGGCCTGTGTCCCGCTCTCGTCCGTGCCGCGCAGGAGCGCGGCTACACGGTGCCCACGCCGATCCAGGCCAGCGCCATACCGGCCGTGCTCCAAGGACGCGACCTGCAGGCTCAGGCCCACACCGGCTCGGGCAAGACGGCGGCTTTCGCGCTGCCCCTGCTGCAGCGAGCAAGGGGAGCAGCGCGACCCCGCGGGACCGCGCCGGCTGCATGGGCTGGTGCTGGTGCCCACGCGCGAGCTGGCCGTGCAAGTCGGCACGGTGCTGCGGGAGCTGTCCCACGGCCTGCGCACGGCGCCGCGCATCGCCATGCTGTTCGGCGGCGTGTCCATCAACCCCCAGCTGATGGGCCTGCGCGGCGGCGCCGACATCGTGGTGGCCACGCCCGGACGGCTGCTGGACGTGGTGGAGCACAACGCGCTGAAGCTGGGCGACGTGCGGACGCTGGTGCTCGACGAGGCCGACCGGCTGCTCGACCTGGGCTTCGCGGACGAGCTGGCGCGCATCCTGGCGCTGCTGCCGGCGCGGCGGCAGAACCTGTGCTTCAGCGCCACCTTTCCCCAGGCGGTGCAGGCACTGGCCGGGCAGTTGCTGCGCGAGCCGCAACGCATTGAGCTGCCGCGGGAGCCCGAGGCCCGGCCTGACATCGAGCAGTACGCGCTGGAGGTGGACGAGGCGCGCCGCACCGCGCTGCTGCGCCACCTGATCGCCCAGGAGCAGTGGCCGCGGCTGCTGGTGTTCGTGGCCACGCAGTACGCCACCGGCCACGTGGCCGAGAAGCTGCAGCGCGCCGGCATCGCCGCGGCGGCACTGCACGGGCAACTGGCGCAGGGCACCCGGCGCGCGGTGCTCGCCGACTTCCAGGCCGGCCGGCTGCAGGTGCTGGTGGCGACCGACCTGGCGGCACGCGGCCTGGACATCGCCGGGCTGCCGGCGGTGCTGAACTACGACCTGCCGCGCTCGGCGGCCGATTACACGCACCGCATCGGCCGCACCGGCCGCGCTGGCGCGCCCGGCATGGCGATCAGCTTCGTGACGCCGGAATCCGACGCCCATTTCAGGCTCATCGAGAAGCGCCAGCAGCTGCAGGTGCCGCGCGAGCGCGTCGCCGGCTTCGAGCCGGTGACGCAGCCGCCGGCCCCCACCGCGGCGGCGCCCGATGGCGGCGGCATCAAGGGCCGGCGCAAGAGCAAGAAGGACAAGGCCCGCGAAGCCGCCGCTGCCGCGGCCCAGGCACCGAAGCGCTAGCCCGCGCGAGCGGCGGGATCAGCTCAATGGTCCCGCCGATGGCTCGCATGCTTCCAGGCCGCCTGCGGGCTGACCTGCAGCTCCTGCTCCTCGCTGATCGAGAGCTGCAGGTCGCGGCCGACGTGCAGCAGGGTGTTGTGCCATTCCAGCGGCAGCTTCAACCCATCGGCGTGGTGCTCGGCGCTGTCCTTCAGCACATCGGCGGCAAAGGGCGTGGTGTGGAAGAAATTGGTCTGCTGGACCGGGTGGCCGTCCTCATCCAGCACGAACAGCACCACGCAGAGCAGGAACGCTTCGCCATGGCCGGGCCCCCGGGGCCTCCCGGCCTGGGGCGCCTCGCGCAGCGCCAGGCAGCGCCAGGCCTGCACGCGCACGCCGGGAGCCAGATCGCCGATCACGCGGCTGCTGTGCTCGACCACGACGGCATCCAGCAGCGGCAGCTCGCGCCGGATGCTCGCGGCGCCGCCAGCCGCTTCCAGCCGGGCGGCCACGGCCGGCGCGGAGAAGGCCAGGGCGCTGCAACCCGCGTTGAGGGCTTCCTGCAGGACCGGGATGTAGTGCCCCAGCAGCCAGCGCTGCCAGCGCGCCGCAAGCTGCTCCCCAGGACCACCTTCACCTTCTGCACCGGACAGGCCGGTCAGCGCCGCGCCCATCTCGTCGACCGTCGCGAACCCGAGCAGCACCTCGCCGCTGGGCCTGACGGCCACCGGGACACCATGGCGCCAGCCGTACTGGATCGCCTCTTCGTCCACCGCCTGCGCCTGCATGGCCTTGAGCGCCGTGGCCAGCTCCTCGCCGGGATGGCAGGCATCAAGCTCGTGCTTGTCCTGCTGCGCCAGCGCGAACAGAACGCTCTCGTAGCCGGCGCTGCCGAACTCGGACGATGCGTCCTCATCCTTCGCATCCCTGGCATCCTGTGCATCGGCCCGATGCAGCGGCACCAAGGCGACTTCCTTGATGTCGCTGCCCGCGACGCCCAGGGCTTCGGCCAGGGCGTCTTGGAGCGCCGGGCTGGAAGGCCGGTACGCGGCATCGGCGAACACGCCGCCGAAAGGATCGGACTCCGGGCCCTGGTGCTCGAAGTGGGCGCGGAAGAACGGCAGGCACAGCGA
>JAEYPG010000666.1 GCA_023410975.1 Pseudomonadota bacterium | reverse complement strand
CTGCACCTGCGGCAGCTCGACAGCGGCTTCGGGATGCGAACGGTCGGCCACGCGCGTCACGGCGCGGTGCCACCATGCGCCTACGAGTTCTTCCATCGCTTGTCCTCGGAATCAGGTCCGGTGGGGGAGCAGCGCCGTTGCATCACCGCTCCTCCCGCTTCTGCCGCTCCGTCTCGCGCCGTGCCGCCTCGCCTTGCTCCCAGCTCAGCAGCGGGTCCTTGTCCTGCGGCGTCTGCGACACGTCGCACTCCGTCAGGCAGCGTCCGCACTGCACGCAGGAGAACATCATTCGCTTGATGTTGCGCGGGTGCAGCCGCATCGGGCAGGCGTTGTCGCAGGCGCTGCCGGAGGGCGACTTCACGGTCTCGCAGCCACGGCAGTCGCGCGCGCGGTCGCGGCTGAAGGCCACCACCATGCCGCGCGGATTGGCCATCCACGCCAGGCTCTGGAACAGCCCCACCGCGCAGCCGAAACGGCAGAACAGGTGCCGCGCGAAGGCGAACTCCAGCGTGAACACGGTCGTGCCGATGAGCAGGAACTTCGCCTGGTTCGGCGTGGGCGCGCCGTGCACCAGGTTGCCCCAGATCTCCGCCGGCGGCAGCAGGTAGCTCAGCAGCGTCACGGCCCAGGTGAAGCCCAGGATCAGGCACGACAGGCCGAACAGCGGCCACCAGCGCTTCCTCGCCGGCCGGTCGCTGCGCGGCGTGGCGTGGCGGTCCCAGAGGCTGAACTTCGCGCAGGCGCGGTGCAGCAGGTCGTTCACCAGCTCCACCGCCGAGAAGTGCGGGCACAGCCAGCCGCACCACAGGCGGCCCCAGCGCCAGGCCACGGCCAGGAAGCCCACCACCAGCACAACCGCCGGCAGCACCGCGCGCAGCAGGAAGTTCAGCGCCACCTGCGGCGCCGTGATCTGCCCGGCCGTGAAGGCGTCGATGCCCAGCGACCAGCGCATGCCCAGCACCCAGAGCTGCGTCTCGTTGAGGTCGAAGCGCAGCAGGTTCAGCGCCGGCGCCAGCACGAAGAAGGCGAAGAAGCCGGCCTGAATCCAGTGCCGCCGCCGCTGCAGGCGGTGCGCGTTGCGCACGGTCGGCCACGAGGGAGACGAGGGCGAGGCCGCCGGCCTGCGCACCGTCATCTTGCGGCGCGGGGCGGGCGCGCTGCCGCTACCCGTGCCGCCGCTGTCTTCACGCCCCGGCGGCGGACCTTCCAAAGCCATGGTGAAACTGCCCTGGGGGGACTTCAGCCGCCGATGACGGCGCTCGTCAGCTCCGCCAGCGCCGCCGCCGTCTCGGCGTCGTCGGTGAGCGCGTCCACGATCGCGGCCTGGCAGGCCGCGGCCAGCGGCAGCCCGGAGCGCACCAGGCGCGCGGCCACCACCAGCAGCCGGGTGCTGACGGTCTCTTCCAGGTCGTGGTCGGTGAGCCGGCGCAGCGCCTGGGCCAGGCGCACCAGCGTGGCGGCAAGCTGCGGCGGCGCCTCGGCCTCGGCCTCCACGATGCGCTGCTCGACCTCGGCCACCGGGTAGCCGAAGTTCAGCGCCACGAAGCGCTGGCGCGTGCTGGGCTTGAGGCTCTTGAGCAGGTTCTGGTAGCCGGGGTTGTAGCTGATGACGAGCATGAAGCCGGGCGCGGCCTGCAGCATCTCGCCGGTGCGCTCGATGGGCAGCACGCGGCGGTCGTCGGCCAGCGGGTGCAGCACCACGGTGGTGTCCTTGCGCGCCTCCACCACCTCGTCGAGGTAGCAGATCGCGCCCTGGCGCACGGCGCGGGTGAGCGGGCCGTCGCACCAGACCGTGTCGCCGTCGCCGATGAGGTGGCGGCCCACGAGGTCGGCGGCGCTGAGGTCGTCGTGGCAGCTCACGGTGATGAGCGGGCGGCCCAGCCGCGCGGCCATGTGCTCCACGAAGCGCGTCTTGCCGCAGCCCGTGGGGCCCTTGATCAGCAGCGGCAGCTTCTCGCGGAACGCGTGCTCGAAGAGGCCGCATTCGGCCGCCTGCGCCATGTAGAAGGGCACGGCGGCGACTTGCCTGGCGGATGCGAGTTCCATGGAGCGTTGTCCTGTGTGCGTTGCGGGGGAGGTACGTCCTGAGGCATCGGGGCGTGGTGCGCCTGCCGATGCCTCAGGGCGCAAGCCGGCTTGGCGCCGGCCGCGGACGGGAAGGGGGCGGCCCCATCCCGTCCGCCGCGCGCCTGGCGACTCAGGCGCGTTGCGCGGGGCTCACCTTGAGCTGTGCGCCGCCGCGGTACGTTTCCAGCTCGTCGGCCGAGGCCTTGACGAAGAAGCTGGCCAGGTACATCAGCAGGCCGCCGAGGAACACCACGCCGCCGGCCAGGCGCACCCAGTAGAAGGTGGCGAGCTGGTCCTGCGTGGCCATGAAGGGCATGGCGCCGGTCTCGGGCAGGCGCTGCAGCCACACCTGCAGGATGCCCGCGCCGGTGAGGGCCAGCACCATCACGCCCATGCCGATGCTCATGGTCCAGAAGCTCCACATCTCCACCGACTGCGCGCGGCGCGGGTTGGCCTCGCGGCCGCGCAGGATGGGCATGGCGTAGCTGATGATCGAGATCACCACCAGCACGTAGGCGCCGTAGAAGGCCAGGTGGCCGTGGGCGGCCGTGACCTGCGTGCCGTGCGTGTAGTAGTTCACCGGCGACAGCGTGTGGATGAAGCCCCACAGGCCCGCGCCCAGGAAGCCCATCACCGCGGTGCCCACGGCCCACAGCACGGCGGCCTGGTTCGGGTGCTCACGGCGGCGGCGCTGCACCATGTTGAAGGCGAAGACCGCCATCATGAAGAACGGGATCGGCTCCATGGCCGAGAACACGCTGCCGATCACCTTCCAGTAGCCGGGCAGGCCGATGAAGTAGAAGTGGTGGCCGGTGCCCAGGATGCCCGTCATCAGCGCGAAGGCGATGATGATGTAGAGCCACTTGTCGATGACCTCGCGGTCCACGCCCGTGGTCTTGACCAGCACGAAGGCCAGCAGCGCGCCCATGATCAGCTCCCACACGCCCTCGACCCACAGGTGCACCACGAACCACCAGTACATCTTGTCGCGCACCAGGTTGTGCGGGTTCACGAAGCTGAAGAGGAACAGCAGCGCCAGGCCCCACAGGCCCATCATCAGCACCAGGCCCACGCTGGTCTTGCGGCCCTTGAGCATGGTCATGCTCAGGTTGAGCAGGAAACCAAGCGCCACCACCACGATCCCCACCTTGGTCGGCAGCGGCTGCTCCAGGAACTCGCGTCCCATGGTCTGCAGCAGCTCGTTGCCCGTGAGCTCGGCGAGCTTGGCGTAGGGCACCGCGAGGTAGCCCACGATGGTCAGCGCGCCGGCGGTCAGGAAGATCCAGAACAGCGCGATGGCCAGCTTCGGGCTCCACAGCTCGGTCTCGGCCTCCTCAGGCACGATGTAGTAGGCCGCGCCCATGAAGCCGAACAGCAGCCACACGATCAGCAGGTTCGTGTGGACCATGCGGGCCTGGTTGAAGGGGATGTAGGGGAAAAGGAAGTCCCCCACGAGGTACTGCAGGCCCAGGCTCAGGCCGAAAAGGATCTGGCCGGCGAACAGCGCCAGGGCGGCGATGAAATACAGCTTCGCGACGGCCTGCGACTTGTACTTGAGTGCAATGGGTTTCATGGTGTCAGCCCTCGATGTTCGGCGGCCACTTCTCGGTATTGATCTGGCCGGTCCACTTCAGGAACTCCACCAGGTCGTCAAGCTGCTGCTCGGTCAGGTTGAACTGCGGCATCTGGCGCCGGCCGGGCGCGCCGCTGGGCTGCGCCTTCATCCAGGCCTTGATGAACTCGCCGCCGCGGCGCTGGTGCACGTTGCCCAGCTCGGGCGCGAAGTACGCGCCTTCGCCCAGCAGCGTGTGGCAGCCGATGCAGTTGCGCGTCTCCCAGACCGCCTTGCCGCGCGCCACCGCGGGCGTGATCTCCGCGGCATTGGAGCGATGCGGTATCTGCCGCTCCGCGTCCAGGATCAGGCCGGTGAACAGCAGCGCGAAGAACACGCTGCCGCCCCAGAAAATGTTGCGGGCTTTCTGCTTGGTGAACCCGCCGCTGCTCTGGCTCATGAGGGAGCCCTCCTAGGTTTGACTTGCGACAGGTACTCAGCCTAGTGATTCAGTCAGGAATTTCCTTGAACCGGTTCAAGGATCGGCCAACGCCGTCAACGCGCCTTTTGAGGGCGTGAAAAGAAAACGGGCCGGCGCACGAACGGGCGCCGGCCCAAAACACATCCGTGGCAATGGAGACAAAGGGGTGGTTGCACACGGAGAGGAGGACAACAGAACAGGTCGGGTGGATGTCGGTGGCGGCACCTCCTTGGGGTGGTTGAGTCAACAACGGCGTATTGCGATTGCCTGAGCGGCATCGTAGGTCTTTCACGCCGCATTTCCTTGAACGGGTTCAAGACTTGAACCTCTTCCCGGCACGCACGTGTAACGCAACGGGACGGGCTGCCGCACGTGACGCGGCCGCGGCCCGCCGCCACCCGGGACACGAGAGGCGACATGCGCCGCAGCGGCGCCGCAGGCCCGCCGCGGCGTCAGCGGCTGCGGCTCACTTCGAGATCATCTGGTCCACAAGGCGGCGCAACTCCCGCTCCCGCTGCTGCTTGACGCGCCAGTCCGCGCGAAGGGCCCGCCACAACGAAGCCACCATGAGCATGAGCACGCCCGTGAAAGGCAGGGCGAACACGATGGTGGCGGTCTGCACCGCCTTGAGGCCACCGGCCAGCAGCAGCGCGATGGCGATACCGGCTACGAGCAGGCCCCACGTGACCTTGACCCAGGCAGAGGGATTGGGGTTGCCTTTCGAGCTCATCATGCCCAGCACCAGCGTCGCCGAGTCGCCGGAAGTGACGAAGAACAGCAGCACCAGCACCGTGGCCAGCATCGACAGCACCAGGCCGAAGGGCAAGGCATTGAAGAGGGTGAACAGCGCCGTGGAGGCATCCGCCTCGACGGCCGCGGTGATGGGAACGCCCTGCCAGATCTGCAGGTGCAGCGCCGTGCCCCCGAAGACCGAAAACCACAGGAATGCCGCCAGCGATGGCGCCAGCACCGTGCCGAACACGAACTCCCGGATGGTGCGCCCGTGCGAGACGCGCGCGATGAACAGCCCGACAAAGGGCGACCAGGCAATCCACCAGGCCCAATAGAACACGGTCCAGCTGCCCACCCAGCCGCTCTCGCGGAACGGCGTCATGCGCAGGCTCATGCGCACGAAGTCGCTGAGGTAGCTGCCCAGCGTGTTGGTGAAGGTGTCGATGATGGTGACCGTCGGCCCCATCACCAGCACGGTCAGCATCAGCGCCGCGGCGACGAGCATGTTGACGCTGGACAGCCACTTGATGCCCCGGCCCACGCCGGAGACGGCCGACGCGGTGAACAGTATCGTGGTCACGACGATGATGCCCACCTGCATCGCCTGGCTCACCGGCAGGCCGAACACGGCTTGCAGGCCGCTGTTGATCTGCAGCGCCCCCATCCCGAGCGAGGCGGCCACGCCGAAGGCGGTGGCAATCATGGCCAGCACGTTGAACAGCGCCGACAACCGCTGCAGCGGCCGCCAGGGCAGGGCGTGCACCGATTCGCTGATGAGCGCCGTGCGGCCACGCCGGTACTGGAAGAAGGCGATGGACAGCGCCACCACGCTGTAGACGGCCCAAGGGTGCAGGCCCCAGTGGAAGAAGCTGTAGCGCATGGCGGCATTGGCGGCCTCCGGCGTGGCCGCGCTGATGCCTGGCGGTGCCGTGGCGTAGTGCGAGATCGGCTCCGCGACGCCCCAGAACACCAGGCCGATACCCATGCCGGCGGCAAACAGCATCGCGAACCACGCCCCGAGCGAGAACTCGGGCTCATCGTCGTCGTTACCCAGTTTGAGGTCGCCGTAACGGCTGAAGGCCATGAACAGGGCGAACAGCACCAGCGCCAACACGACCCAGAGATAGAGCCAGCCGAAGTTGCGGCTGATGGTCGACAGACTGGTGTCGAAGAACGCGCCGAGCGAGGCGGGCCACAGCACGCCCCATGCAACGATCGCCAGGATCAGGCCAGCGGAAATTGCGAGTTGCATGCGGTGCCTCCTGTGGCCGGGCCGGCGTGGCGTTGCGGGGACCCTTGCGGGATGCGTCGCCGGCATGCCGCGGCCGGGAGCAATCCACGCGCCGGACAGCGCACCCCGGGCGCGGCGGGGCCGGCTCTCTGTAACGGTCGAACTCGCGGCTCACTGCGCCTGTCGCGCCGGTGCAGCACCGCCTAGCATCGGTGCCACGACAACGGCGGCTCCGCCACGGAGCCCATTCATCCAGGAGAAGAACCCCATGCGCAGCACGCCCTTCAAGCAAGTCGATGTCTTCACGCAGCAGCCCTTCCTGGGCAACCCCGTCGCGGTGATCATGCAGGCCGAGGGTTTGAGCGACGGCGAGATGCAGCGCATCGCGCGCTGGACCAACCTGTCGGAAACCACCTTCGTGCTGCCCGCCGCGCAGCCCGGGGCCGACTACCGGCTGCGCATCTTCACGCCCGGCGGCGAGCTGCCATTCGCGGGGCATCCGACCATCGGCAGCGCGCACGCGCTGCTGGAAAGCGGCGCGGTGGCCGCGCGCGACGGCGTACTGGTGCAGGAGTGCGGCGTCGGGCTGGTGCGGCTGCAAGTGGAGCCGGGCGAGGGCGGGGCGCCCTGGATCGCCTTCGAGCTGCCGCAGCCCAAGGTGACGCCGCTGGACGAGGCCACCGTGGCGGAGTTGGAGTCCATCCTGGGCCGGCGCCTGAGCCGCGGCGAGGCAGCACCCCGGCTGATCGACGTGGGCGCGCGCTGGGTCGTGGCGCAGCTGGAGGACGCGCAGGCCGTGCTGGAGTGCCGCCCCGATTTCGCGCGCATGAAGTGCCTGGGGCTGCATGACAACGCCACCGGCGTGACCATCTTCGGCGAGCACGCGGCCAGCGCCCCGGCGCGCATCGAGGTGCGCTCCTTCACCCCGGCCTGCGGCATCGAGGAAGACCCGGTGTGCGGCAGCGGCAACGGCTGCGTGGCGGTGTTCATCCGCGA
>JAEYPG010000664.1 GCA_023410975.1 Pseudomonadota bacterium | reverse complement strand
CCGCGGGCCTGAAGCCCACGCAGCAGCCCTCGGCCTTCGTGAAGATCGGTGCCGACGGCATCGTGACGGTGACCATCAACCGGCTGGACTTCGGCCAGGGCGTGCAGACCGGGCTGCCAATGATCCTGGCCGAGGAGCTGGACGCGGACTGGAGCAAGGTCCGAAGCGTGCACGGCAGCAACGACCCGGCCTATGCCGACCCGGTGTTCGGCATGCACATCACCGGCGGTTCCACCGCGCTGAAGCACAGCTACCAGCAGTACCGCGAGCTGGGTGCGCGCGCCCGCGCCATGCTGGTGTCGGCGGCGGCGGCGCAATGGAAGGCCGACCCCGCGGCGCTGCGCACGCAGGCCGGCGTGGTGATCGGCCCCGGAGGCAAGCGCCTGGCCTACGGCGAGCTGGCCGAGGCCGCGATGGCGCAGCCGGTGCCGGAGAAGGTGGCGCTGAAGGACCCGAAGCAGTTCCGGCTGATCGGCCGCGCGACGGGGCGGCTCGATGCCGTGGCCAAGAGCAGCGGGCGGCAGGACTACGGCATCGACGTGCGCCTGCCCGGCCTGCTGACCGCCGTGGTGGCTCGTCCGCCGGTGTTCGGCGCCAAGCTGGCCGAGGTGGACGAGAGCGCAGCCCGCGCCGTCAAGGGCGTGAAGGCCGTGGTGCGCGTGCCGGTGGACCGCGGCGGCGACGGCGTGGCGGTGATCGCCGACGGCTACTGGCCGGCCAAGCAGGGCCGCGAGGCGCTGAAGCTGCGCTGGGACACCAGCGGCGTGGAGAAGGTGGACAGCGAGCGGCAGCTGGAGCAGTACCGCTCGCTGGCCAAGCAGCCCGGCCCGCGCAAGTACGACGCGGACGTGAGCGGCCTGGCGAATGCGCCGCAGCTCATCGAGGCCGAGTTCCAGTTCCCGTACCTCGCGCACGCGCCGATGGAGCCGCTGAACTGCACCGTGCGGCTGCAGGACGGACAGGCCGAGCTGTGGATGGGCTCGCAGATGCCCGGGCTGGACGGCATGGCCGCGAGCAAGACGCTGGGCGTGCCGCCGCAGAACGTGAAGGTGCACGTGCAGATGGCGGGCGGCGGCTTCGGGCGCCGCGCCATCCCGACCAGCGACTACGTGGTCGAGGCCTGCCAGGTCGCCAAGGCCGCGCAGGCGGCCGGGCTGAAGGCGCCGATCCGCACGCTGTGGAGCCGGGAGGACGACATCCAGGGCGGCTACTACCGTCCGATGCACCTGCACACGGCGCGCGTGGGCTTCGACGAGCAGGGGCGCGTGCTGGGCTGGGACCACGTGATCGTCGGGCAGTCGATCACGGCCGGCTCGCCCGTCGAGCCGATGATGGTGAAGGACGGCATCGACGCCACCACCGTGGAAGGCATGCGCGAGCCCTACGAGCTGCCGATGCGCCTGACCGTGCACCAGCCGAAGGTGAACGTGCCGGTGCTGTGGTGGCGCAGCGTGGGCTCCACGCACACGGCCTACGTGATGGAGACGCTGATCGACGAGATCGCCCGCCGCACCAAGCAGGACCCGGTGGCCTACCGGCTGAAGCTGATGGGCCCGCAGCACCAGCGGCATCGCGCCGCGCTGCAGCTGGCGGTGGACAAGAGCGGCTACGGCAAGCGCAAGCTGCCGGCGGGCCATGCCTGGGGCGTGGCGGTGCACGAGTCCTTCCAGTCGGTGGTGGCCTACGTGGTGGAAGCCTCGGTGAAGGACGGCCAGCCCGTGCTGCACCGCGTGACGGCCGGCGTGCACTGCAACCTGGTGGTGAACCCGCGCAGCGTCGAGGCGCAGGTGCAGGGCGCGGCGCTGATGGGCCTGAGCACCTGCCTGCCCGGCAACGCCATCACGCTCAAGGACGGCGAGGTGCAGCAGCACAACTTCCACGAGTACCAGGTGGCGCGCATCAACTCGATGCCGCGCATCGAGGTGCACACCGTGCCCAGCGCCGAGCCGCCGACTGGCATGGGCGAGCCGGGATTGCCGCCGCTGGCGCCGGCGTTTGCCAACGCGATTGCCTCGCTCACGGGGAAACCGCTGCGGGAACTGCCGTTTCGGATGGCTTGATTGATATGAGGCGACGGGCCGCTCTGGGCCTGTCGCTGGGAGCTGGGCTGCGGCCGGCCGGGTGTTTTGCTCGGCCGGCCGCAGTGCTTGGTAATGGAGCTTGCCGGCATGGTTCAGCAGGGCGGTGGCGCCGGGTAGTAAAACACCCCCTCTCTTGAAAGGAGCCCCGCCATGCCCACCGGTACTGTCCGCCTCCACCGCGTCCTCCGCGCTCCGCCCGGGCGCGTTTACAAGGCATTTCTCAATGCCGACGCAATTGCCAAGTGGCTGCCGCCTTATGGCTTCACGTGCAAGGTTCACCACATGGAGGCCAAGGTCGGCGGCACGTTCAGGATGTCGTTTTCCAATTTCGGCACGGGGGGCGAGCATTCTTTCGGTGGCGAGTATTTGGAGCTGGTGCCCAACGAGCGCATCCGCTACGCAGACAAGTTCGACGACCCGAACCTGCCGGGTGAAATGCAGGTGACGGTAATCCTGGCCCAGGTGTCCTGCGGCACCGATCTCAGCATCGTGCAGGAAGGCATCCCGGAGGCGATTCCGGTCGAGATGTGCTACCTCGGCTGGCAGGAATCGCTGGCGCAATTGGCAAACCTGGTCGAACCCGAAATTCCGGGCTGACGGGAGAATGCCGGGCTTCGGCTCCAACACCCCGGCCACCCCGCCCGTTGAATTGCATGAACCCCACCATGAACCAGGACCAGCCCAGAACACCGCCCGGCAAGTTGCTCGTGTGCGACCAGGCGCATACCGCCGCCGCGCTGCCCTACCCGGCGCTGGTCGCCGCCATCGCCCGTGCCGCCGCCGAGGTCGAAGCCGGCGCGATCCTCAGCCCGGAGCGTCTGGTGCTGCCGCTGGGACAGGGCGGCGTGCTGCTGAGCATGCCGGCCACGGCGGCCGACATCGGCATCCACAAGCTGGTCAACGTCCAGCCCGCCAACGCGCAAAAGCGGCTGCCCACCATCCACGGCATCGTCACTGCCTGCGATGCCGCCACCGGCCAGCCGCTGTGCCTGCTGGATGGGCCCGAGGTCACCGGCCGGCGCACGGCGGCCGTGTCGCTGCTGGCAATCCAGCGGCTGCTGCCGGCGGCGCCCCGGTCCGTCCTGCTGTTCGGCACCGGCACGCAGGCGGCGCATCACGTGCAGGCGCTGCACGCGCTCTACCCGGACTGCACGCTCTGGGTGAAGAGCCGCAGCCTCGAGAGCGCGCAGGCTTTCTGCGAGCAGCAGCGGGGCGTGCATCCGGACCTGCGTGCCTGCGACGGCGGGTTGCCTGCGGATTTGCAGGCCGTGATCACGCTGACCACCAGCACCCGTGCGATCTACGACGAGGCGGCCCGGCCGGGCCGCCTGGTCATCGGCGTGGGCGCCTTCAAGCCGGAAATGGCCGAGATCGGCAAGACCACCCTCGATGGCAGCGACCTTTACGCCGACGACTCGGCCGGCGCGCGCCATGAGGCCGGCGACCTGCTGCAGGCCGGCATCGACTGGGCCCGCGTTCGCTCGCTGGCCTACGCCGTGCAAAACCAGCCCGACCTGAGCCGGCCCATCGTGTTCAAGAGCGTGGGCACCGCGGCCTGGGATCTGGCGGCGGCACGCGTGGCGATCCAACACCTGGGCCTGGCCTGACTCCCAATACCGGAGCACCCCATGCTGAATTTCCTGCGGACCATTCAAACCATCGACGCCCATACTGGCGGCGAGCCGCTGCGCGTCCTGGTTTCCGGCATGCCGCCGGTGCCGGGCAACAACATCCTGGAAAAGCGCGCCTGGCTGAAGGAAAACCGCGACGACCTGCGCCGCTTCCTGATGAACGAGCCGCGCGGCCATGCCGACATGTACGGCGCCTACCTGCTGCCGCCCACCACACCCGGGGCCGATTTCGGGGTGATATTCATCCACAACGAAGGCTACAGCGACATGTGCGGCCACGGCATCATCGCGCTGGGCAAGGTGCTGGTCGAAATGGGCTACGTGGAGAGGAAAATTCCCACCACGCGCATCGGCTTCGACGCTCCGGCCGGGTTCATCGAGGCTCACGTGGAATGGGACGGCACCCGGGCGGGCGAGGTCACTTTCAGGAACGTGCCTGCTTTCATCTTCATGCGTGACCTGCAGGTCGAAACGCCCAGCTTCGGGCGCATCACGGGCGACATCGTTTTCGGCGGCGCCTTCTATTACTACATCAACGGCGAGCAGGCCGGGCTTGAAATCAAGCCGGAACTCGTCCGCTCGCTGATCCAGCTCGGCGCCGAAACCAAGGCCGCCGTGAAGCAGAAAATCCAGATCCAGCACCCGCTGGAACCCGGCCTGAACCAGCTGTACGGCACGATCATCGACGGCCGCCCGAATTGCGACGGGGTGGATCAATCGAACGTGTGCATATTCGCCGACCGCGAGGTGGACCGGTCCCCGACCGGCACCGGAACCTCCGGGCGGGCCGCGCAACTCTTCCTGCGCGGGCAACTGGCGCTGAACCAGGACTACGTCAACGGCAGCATCGTCGGCAGCCGCTTCAAGGTCCGCGTGACGGAAGCGGTGCGGGTGGGCGAGCTGGACGGCGCCATCACCGAGGTGACGGGCAGCGCGCACATCAGCGGCTTCAACCAGTGGGTGCTGGAGGAGTCGGACCCGTTCCCCGAGGGGTTCTTCCTGCGCTGAGCGTCAGGGGGCGCGCTTTTCCGGCGGCCACGCCCGCCACATCGCCACCAGGCACAGCGCCAGCGGCACGGCGCTGAGCGCGTAGGCCAGCCCGAAATCGGCCTGCCGGCTGGCGACCAGGCCGAACAGCGGTGGCGTCACCACCACGCCAAAGTACGTGAAGGCCAGCGTGCCGCCGGTCGCCATGCCGGCCTGTGCCGGCCCGGCCAGGCGCGCCACCGCGGCCAGGTACACGCCGTTCCAGCCCAGCGCCGTCGCGCCGTAGACCAGCAGCACGCCCAGCACCGCCACGGCCGGCGTGGCCGGGCCGAACAGCCGCATGCCCAGGCCGCAGCCGATCATCAGCGCGCACAGGCCGATGAGCGTGAGCCGCGCGCCGGGGCCGTTGTCCGCCACCCAGCCCCACAGCACCCGGCCCACCACGCCCGCGGTCTGCGAGGCCGACAGCGCCGCGCCGGCCGCCACCAGCGTCCAGTGCAGCTGTCCCGTCAGGAAGCTCACCAGGTAGGCCGTCAGGCACACCTGCACCGCCGAGAAGATGAAGGAGCACAGCGCCAGCGTGCGCAGCCGCGGCGAGCGCCAGACCACGCGCACCGGCGACAGCAGCGCACCCAGGCTGGGCCAGCCGCCGCCGCGCGACAGGTCCACGTCCAGCGTCGCGCGCAGGCCCTGCGCCGGCC
>JAEYPG010000653.1 GCA_023410975.1 Pseudomonadota bacterium | reverse complement strand
GGCGCCCCGACGCCACCTTTGCCCCGAAGCTGCTGGACGACCTGGAGATCGCCGGCGTGGACAGCTGGGCCGAGTCGGCCGTGATGGTGCGCTGCCGCTTCAAGTGCGTGGCGCTGGAGCAGTGGAGCGTCAGGCGGGAATACCTGCGCCGGCTCAAGCACGCCTTCGACGAGCGCGGCATCGAGATCCCGTTTCCCCACGTCACGGTCTACGCGGGCCAGGACAAGCGCGGGGCTGCGCCCGAGTGGCCGCTGCGACTGGTGGGCGCACCGCAGGACGGTACGCGCGCCTGAGGCCCGCGTGGCGGCTGCCCTGCACAGGCTCGCCGCACCTGGCGCCCACGCCGCACGGGCTCCGCGCCTGCCGCAGGCGGGCCGATTGCTCCGCGGGGCGCCTGGCAGCACAGGAGCAGGACATGGCTGAGATCGTGGGCGTCCTCAACGGCCTGGTATGGAGCCAGGCACTGATCTTCCTGTGCCTGGCCGTGGGCCTGTACTTCTCCCTGCGCACCCGCTTCATGCAGGTGCGCGGCATTCCCGAGATGCTGCGGCTGATGTTCCGCGGCCAGGCCTCGGAGGCGGGCGTGTCCTCGTTCCAGGCTCTGGCGATGTCGCTGTCGGGGCGGGTGGGCACGGGCAACATCGCCGGCGTGGCCACGGCTATCACCTTCGGCGGGCCCGGGGCCATCTTCTGGATGTGGATGATGGCCTTCCTGGGCGCCTCCACTTCCTACGTGGAGTGCACGCTGGCGCAGATCTACAAGGAGGTGGACGACCGCGGGCAGTACCGCGGCGGGCCGGCCTTCTACATCGAGAAGGCCATGGGCCGGCGCTGGTACGCCTGGATCTTCGCGCTGGTCACCGTCGTCGCCATGGGACTGCTGCTGCCGGGGGTGCAGGCCAACAGCATCGCCGCGGGCGTGAACAACGCCTGGGGCGTGGCGCCGTCGGTGAGCGCGGCGGTGATCGTGGTGGCGCTGGGCTTCATCATCTTCGGCGGCGTCAAGCGCATCGCGCGCTTTGCCGAGATCGTGGTGCCGTTCATGGCGCTGGCCTACATCCTGGTGGCGGTGGTGATCGTGCTGCTCAACGTCGATCAGGTCCCCGCCATGGTGGGCCTCATCCTGGGCAGCGCCTTCGGGCTGGAGGCGGGCTTCGGCGCCGTGCTGGGGCTGGCGGTGGAGTGGGGCGTCAAGCGCGGGGTGTATTCCAACGAGGCCGGCCAGGGCAGCGGCCCGCACGCGGCCGCGGCGGCGGAGGTGAAGCACCCGGCGCAGCAGGGCTACGTGCAGGCCTTCTCGGTCTACATCGACACGCTGTTCGTGTGCAGTGCCACCGCCTTCATGGTGCTGGTGACGGGCCGCTACAACGTGCAGGCGCCTGGGGGCGGCTTCCTGGTGGAGCGGCTGCCCGGCATGGAGACGGGGCCGGGCTACACGCAGGCCGCGGTGGAGTCGGTGATGCCGGGCTTCGGCGCGAGCTTCGTGGCGCTGGCGCTGATGTTCTTCGCCTTCACCACCATCGTGGCCTACTACTACATCGCCGAGACCAACGTCGCCTACATCAACCGCCGCGTGCACCGGCCGTGGCTGAGCCTGGCGCTCAAGGCCGCGATGCTGGTGTCGGTGACCTACGGCGCGGTGCGCTCCGCCGGCGTGGCCTGGGACCTGGGCGACCTGGGCGTGGGCCTGATGGCCTGGCTCAACATCGTGGCCATCCTCATCCTGCAGAAGCCCGCGCTGCTGTGCCTGCGCGACTACGAGGCGCAGAAGCGAGCCGGCGTGGAACCGGTGTTCGAGCCCGAAAAACTGGGCATACGCAACGCCGATTGGTGGAGCACGCCACGCGGGGCCCCGGCCACGGTGCAGGCCGTCTCGGGGCAACAGCTGCCGCCGCATGCGGAGCGGGGCGCCTGAGGGCGGGGCGCATGGCGTCGCGGCCAAGCGTCCGGGCGGGTGGTCAGGGCGTCTTGAGGGCGGCCCA
The DNA here is from genome assembly GCA_023410975.1 of Pseudomonadota bacterium. Lineage (GTDB taxonomy): Bacteria > Pseudomonadota > Gammaproteobacteria > Burkholderiales > Burkholderiaceae_C > Azohydromonas. The sequence continues at coordinate 3,752 of JAEYPG010000653.1, read as the reverse complement.
CGCTTCAAGCACGGCCTGCTCGAAGCCGTGCAGGTCGAAAGGCTTCTGCAGGAAGGCGTCGAAGCCCGCGGCGGCGGCAGCCTCGCGGGTGCGCGTGTCGCCATAGCCGGTGAGCGCGATCAGCACCACCGCCGGCGGGCCGCGCAGCGCGCGGATGCGCCGCGCCACCTCCAGCCCGTCGATGCCCGGCAGGCCGATGTCCACCAGCGCCACCTGCGCCTGCTGCCTCTGCACCAGCGCCACGGCGCTTTCGCCGTCCACCGTGCACACCACCTGGTGTCCGGCCAGGCGCAGCAGCGAGGCGGTCATCTCCTCCACGTCCAGGTTGTCCTCCACCAGTGCGATGCGCAGCGGCTTCAGGCGCGTCACGGCCTCGGCGCCGGCGCGGCCCTCGTCCTGCGCCGGCACCGCCGGCAGCCGCACGACGAAGGTGGCGCCTCGGTCGCGCCCCTCGCTGGCCGCGTGCACTGTGCCGCCGTGCAGCTCCACCAGGCGCCGCACCACGTGCAGGCCCAGCCCCAGCCCGCCCTGCGCCCGGTCCATGCGGCGCTCGCCCTGCGAGAAGGGCTCGAAGATGCGCGGCAGCAGCTCGGCGTCCAGCCCGCAGCCGTCGTCGCTGAAGCTCAGCTCGGCCAGGCCCTGTTGCTCGCGCAGGCGAATGTGCAGCCGCCCGTCGGCGCGGCCGTACTTCACGGCGTTGTCCACCAGGTTGGAGACGATCTGCTCGATGCGCGTCTCGTCCGCGCGCACGCGCACCGGCGTGAGCTCGGTGGTGACGCGCAGCTGCGCCGTGCGCCCGGACTGCTCGAACAGCTGCAGCACGCGCAGCACCGCCTGCGCCAGGTCCAGCGCGCGCAGCTCCAGGTTGACGTGGCCGCTGGTCAGCCGCGCCGCGTCCAGCAGCTCGTCGACCATGCGCACCATGTGGCCGACCTGGCGCTCCAGCACCTCGCGCGCGCGCTTCTCGACCTCGGGGCCCGCGCGCGGGTTGCCCAGCACCGCGGTGGCGGAGCGGATGGCTGCCAGCGGGTTGCGCAGCTCGTGCGCGAGCATGGCCAGGAACTCGTCCTTGGCCTTGTCCAGCTGCTGCGCCTGCGCCAGCGCGTCGGCCTGGTCCGCCAGCGCGCGGCGCAGCGCGCGCCGCGCGGCCTCGGCCTCGCGGATGGGCAGCGGCGCGGCGGCGGGCTGCGCGTGAGCATCCGAGTGCGCCAGCGCCGCAAGCGGCTCCAGCGAGTCGGTGATGCGCCGTCCCAGCAGCAGCGCGATGCCCAGCGCCACCGCCATGGCCACCGCCAGCCCGCCGGCCGTCAGCAGCGCGGGCAGCTGCAGCGCCTCCTCCACCGCCTCCGCCGGCACGCCCGTGCCCAGCACCCAGCCCGAGGAGCGCAGCCGGCTGAAGGCGACGAAGAAGCGCTGGCCTTCCAGGCCGATGGTTTCAAAGGTGCCTTCCTGCCGGCCGCCGATGTGGTCCCAGTACCCGTCCGTCGGGCGCTTGCCTACCCACTGCCCGGGGTTGAGCGTGCGGGCGATGATCAGCCCCTGGCGGTCGTTGAGCGTGAGCGTCGCGCCCTCGGCCACCGGGTAGCTGCGCAGGAATTCGAGCCAGGCGCGGTGGTCGATGCCCACGTACAGCGCCCGCAGCGCGCGGCCGTCACGCACCACTGGCGTGACGATGAAGGTGTGGAAGCTGTCGGGCCCGGGGCCGGGCACGAGGTCGGAGACCGCGCTGGTGCGCTCGGCCAGCGCCCGCTGCAGCGTCTGCTGGTCCGGCACCGGGCGCTGCGGCTGCCCGGCGCGGCGGACGGCCAGCAGCTCGCGGCCCTCGGCATCGACCACGCCCAGCGCCATCCAGCTCGGAAAGCTCCTGAGCATCGTCTCCAGCTCCAACTCCGGCTGCGCCGTGGCGTCGCGCTCCGGCTGGTCGGCGATGCCGCCCGTGAAGGCCAGCCCTTCGAGCACGCGTGAAGTGCTGCGGATCTCGTTGTCCAGTGCCAGCCGCAGGGCGCTCACGCGTTCCAGGTAGCGCTGCGCGTGCACCTCGCGCTGTGCCTGGCCCAGTGCCACGATGGACGCACCCGCCAGCAGCGCCACCGGTGCCACCACCGCGGACATCATCAACACGAGTTGGGGACGTATGCGCATGCAGGCTGCTCCCGGGGTGCCTGACCGGCTCGGCAGCCTATCACCGCAGTGCACAAAAAATGGAGCGGTTGGGGCCATCGTGGCCGCACCCGCCCCGGGTCGGGTCATGCCGGCACGTGCCCGGCCGGCGCCAGCGGGCCGGGCTCGGAGGAGCGGATCAGACCGTCACGTGCCCACGCCGCGAGGCCGGGCCGCGCAGCAGCCACCAGGCGCCCAGCAGCGCGATGCCGCCCACCGCGCCGGCCATGGCCTTGGCCTTGTTGGCTTGGTGCACCTGGGCCGTACCCGGCGCGGCCTGCTTCGCATGCTGGCGAGCCAGCGCCGTGCCGGGCGTTACCGTGGCCGCAGCCACCTGCAGCTTGTTCTTGAGCCCGGTGACCACGCCCGGCTTGCCGGCCAGCATGGCCTCGAAGCCCTGGCGCGCCACCATGGCCGCCTCGTCCTTCTTCATCGTGCCGACCTTGGTGTCGAGCAGATCGGCGCGTTCGAAGAACTTCGTGTCGGTCGGCCCCGGCATCAGGCAGGTCACGCTGACGCCGCTGTCCTTGAGCTCCTCGCGCAGCGCGTAGGCGAAGGAGTCCAGGAAAGCCTTGCTGCCGTTGTAGACCGCCTGGTAGGTGCCGGGCATGTAGCCGGCGATGGAGCCGGTGATGAGGATGCGGCCGCTGCCGCGCTCGCGCATCTGGCGCCCGACCTTCTGCAGCAGCAGCAGCGTGCCGGTGATGTTGGTGTCGAGCACGTGGCGGGCAGCGCCGAAGTCCTGGTCCAGGAAGCCCTTGCCCAGGCCGTGCCCGGCGTTGGCCAGCAGCGCGTCCACCGCGCGCCCCTCGGCGGCGGCGAAGAGCTTTTCCACGCCCTCGGTGGTGGCCAGGTCGGCCTCCACGGCGTGCACTTCCATGCCGTGGGCGCGCAGCTCCTGCGCCCGCTCGTGGACCTGTGCCTCGTCCGCGGCGATGAGCAGGTCGTAGCCGCGCTGCGCCGCGCAGCGCGCGAGCTCGAAGCCGATGCCCGAGGAGGCGCCGGTGACGATGGCGAAGGGTCGGGAAGCGGTGGTGGACAGCGGGGTGTTCATGCGGCAGCTCCTTGATTCGGAAGGTGGATCTCAGACAGCCACGTTCGGCAAGTGCCGCGCCCGTGAATTAGCAACGGGGAATCCAGGCGCTTGAACCGCTGCCGCCGCAAAAATGCAACAGTGAGGCAACAATAAGTAACATGAACACAGTACAGGAGGTCAAGGCGGACGGCATCGAGGGCTCCACGGAGTCCGTGGTGCGCTCGTCCGCCACGTTGGGGGCGGTGGTACGGGCCCGGCGCAAGCGCTTGGCGCTGCGCCAGCTCGATCTGGCGGGGCTGGGGCATACCGGCAACCGCTTCATCGTCGAGTTGGAAGGCGGCAAGCCCACGCTGCAGTTGCAGAAAGTGCTGGACGTCGTGGACCTGCTGGGACTGGAGCTGGTGGTGCGGGCCAAGCAGCGCTGAGGGCGTGCCCGGCCCGCGCGTGACGGGCTTTCGTCTCAGGCCACCGGTTCCGCCGGCGCGGTGGGTTCTTCAGGCTCCTCGGGCGCGCCGGGCTCCGGCGCCGCCGCCGCAGCCGGCATGGCCTTCGGGGC